>CAMCTE010000148.1 GCA_945878385.1 Azohydromonas lata NBRC 102462
CGGACGCAGGGCCACGCCGCCGCGGTTGCTGATGAAGTTCGGCAGCTCGCGGTGCATCTTCACATCCACCGCCTTGGGGTAGGCCGCGGTATGGCAGAAGCTTTGCATCACCATGTCGGCGCTGAAACCCAGGCAGGCCAGGTCTTTCAGCTCGTCGCGGGTCATGGGGCCGGTGGTGTCTTGCGAACCCACGGTGGTCATGCGCGGCTCGCAATAGGTGCCCGGGCGGATGCCCTGCTGGTGGCCGGCCACCACCGGCAGACCGCAGGCGCGGCCCACCATCTTCTGCGCCAGCGTGTAGCCCTTGCCGCTGTCCTTGGGCGACTGGGGCAGGCGGAACGCCGTGGAGGCGGGCAGGCCCAGGAAGTCGCGCGCCTTGGCGGTGAGCGAGCGGCCGATGATCAGGTTGATGCGGCCGCCGGCGCGCACTTCATCCAACAGCACATCGCTCTTGAGTTGGAACTGCTCGACCACGCTGCCGTTGCGGGTGATCTTGCCGTCGTAGGGGTGCACCTCGATCACATCGCCCATCTCCAGCTTGCTCACATCCACCTCGATGGGCAGCGAGCCGGAATCTTCCTGCGTGTTGAAGAAGATGGGCGCGATCTTGCCGCCCAGCGTGACGCCGCCGAAGCGCTTGTTGGGTACAAAGGGGATGTCTTGTCCGGTGGCCCAGATGACGCTGTTGGTGGCGCTCTTGCGCGAAGAGCCGGTGCCCACCACATCGCCCACATAGGCCACGAGGTGGCCCTTTTTCTTCAGGTCTTCGATGAACTGCATCGGGCCGCGCTTGCCGTCTTCCTCGGGCTTGAAGGCGGCGTCTGCACGCGTGTTCTTCAGCATGGCCAGGTAGTGCAGCGGGATGTCTGGGCGGCTCCAGGCGTCGGGGGCGGGAGAGAGGTCGTCGGTGTTGGTTTCACCGGGCACCTTGAAGACGGTGACGGTGATGCTCTGGGGCACTTCGGGGCGCGCGGTGAACCACTCGGCATCGGCCCAGCTGTGCATCACTTCCTTGGCCTTGGCATTGCCTGCGCGGGCCTTGTCGGCCACATCGTTGAAGTAATCGAACATCAGCAGGGTCTTCTTCAGCGCCTGCGCGGCGGTGTCGGCCACGGCGGCGTCCGCGTCGTCCAACAGTTCGATCAGCGGGTGCACGTTGTAGCCGCCCACCATCGTGCCCAGCAGCTCGGTGGCCTTGGCGCGGCCGATGAGGGCCACCTTTTCGTCACCATGGGCCACGGCGGCCAGGAAGGAAGCCTTGACCTTGGCGGCGTCGTCCACGCCCGGGGGCACGCGGTGGGTGAGCAGGTCCAACAGGAAGGCCTCTTCGCCGGCCGGCGGGTTCTTGATCAGCTCGATCAGTGCGCTCACCTGCTTGGCGTCCAGGGGCAGGGGCGGGATGCCGAGGGCGGCGCGTTCGGCGACATGGGCTCGATAGGCTTGCAGCATGGGACAACTCCGGTTCAGGGTTTACTCTCGTATTTTATGTCTTATATAAGACTTGAGGCCAGCGCCATCGCAGCGATCAAGCCTCAAACGGCCCGAGTTTCATCGCAAACGCCACGCCAGGGAAGCGGTCTATCGTGTCGAAGTTGACGCCGGCACAGGCGCGGCGATGCCCAGGCCCTCCGCAGCCGGTGCCTCGGCCGCCGCACGGCGGGCTTCATGGTGGGCGTCATGCAGGCATTCGTCGGCCACCCGTTGGCCCACCTTGGTGTCCATGAGCATGCTCTTGAAGGCGATCTGCACCATCAGGTAGCGGCCTTTGACATCTTCCAACCGAACCGCGCCGGTATGGGACAGCGCAGGCCGAGCGGTCACGACCTGCTTGTCGAAATGAAGGTCGACATAGCCGTCGTGCTTGGGGTGGGCCAGCACCCGGATGAACCGCTTGAATTCGCACTGGTACTCGCCCAGATGGGCCAATGTGTAGGCGTGGCGTTGTTCGTCGCTGGCCAGGGCCAGCGTGGTGGCCGCAGCAGCGCCTGCGGCACCGGCGGCGATGGTGGCCTTGCGGGCAGCGGCGCGGGCGCGCTCGGCAGCCGTGGGGCTGGCTTTGGCTGCCGCGCTGGAAGCCGGCTTGGGCGGCGTTGCGGCGCTGGCGTGCGGCAGGCATGCGGCCGCAGCGGTGAGCCACACCGCCAATGTCGCACAGAGGGACGGTTTCATACGGACTCCTCCATGAACCAGCGGGCCTTCACTTCGGCAGGCAGGGCCGCGCCACCGGCGGTGGTGGCGTGCGCGCGTTGCAGCAACTGCCAGAAGTAGCGGTAACTGGCGCGGTCGTGCAGGGTGTCGCGGTGGCGCACGGGCGCCCAGTGGGCGGCTTCGGCCGCCAGCAGGATCTCCACGGCCTGTTCCACCTCGCCGGCGCTGGGCGTGAAGGCCTGCACGATGGGCCGAATTTGGTCGGGGTGGATGCTCCACATCCGCGTGTAGCCCAGTTCCCGTGCGGCACGCTGCGCGGCCTGCCCCAGGGCGGCGAGATCTTTGAATTCCGTGACCACGCAGTGCGAAGGCACCTTGGCGTGCGCGTGGCAGGCCGCGGCAATTTCCAGCTTGGCCCGCAGCACCAAGGGGTGCGTGAACTGCCCCACCACCCCCATCCCCGACTGCGGAATGGCGCCGCGGTGGGCGCTGACGAAATCCATCAGGCCGAAGGACAGGGATTCGATGCGCGGGTGCGCGGCCAGGGCGAAGACTTCGCGCAGGCCGCCATGTGTTTCCACCAGCGCGTGCAGCGGAACGTCGCCGCCGCCCATCGCATCGATGATGGACGCGGCGCGTTCAATGTCGGCCAAGCCCAGCGGTTTGGGAATCATGAGGTAGGCCGGGCGGCGCGGCCCGCGCAGCACCACTTGGGCCACTTCTTCAAAACGCAGGTGCGTGGCGTCCAACAGGCGCACGCCCACACGGCCCCATCTGTTGGCGTCTGAGGCCAGCAATTCCGCGATCAGGTGCGCATGCTCCACCTCGCCGCCCACCGGCGCGCCGTCTTCGTTGTCCAGCGTGACATCAAAGATGGGCCCGAGCTCGGCCTGCAGGGCCAAGCTCTTGCGCATGCGCGATTCCACGCCGCTGTAGTGGTCGCACACCGGCAGGGTGGCTGCGCGGTCGCCGTCTTCAAACAGCACCGAGGCGGGGTGGGTGGGGCCGGGGCGGCGGACGGGGGCTGAAGGCAAGGCACTCACCTGCAAAGAAAAAGGCCGGCAACCCATTGGGATGCCGGCCCTGTGGTCTTGGCCGTACTGTACGCCGTTGGCGGCGCAGCCTGGACGCTTTACAGCAGGTGCTTCACGCCGTCCTGTTCGCCCTGCAATTCAGCCAGGGTCTTGTTGATGCACTCCTGGCTGAAGGCGTCGATGGGCAGGCCTTCGACGATCTTGTATTCACCGCCTTCGCAGGTGACGGGGTAGCCGAACATCACTTCATTGGGGATGCCGTATTCGCCCTTGGAGGGCACGCCCATGGTGACCCACGCGCCGTTGGTGCCCAGGGCCCAGTCGCGCATGTGGTCGATGGCGGCGTTGGCGGCTGAAGCCGCGGAAGACAAGCCGCGCGCTTCGATGATGGCCGCACCCCGCTTGCCCACCGTGGGCAGGAACACATCCTTGTTCCAAGCGTGGTCGTTGATCATGTCCTTCACGCTGGCGCCGTCGATGGTGGCGAAGCGGTAGTCGGCGTACATGGTGGGCGAGTGGTTGCCCCACACGGCCAGGTTCTTGATGGAGGCCACTGGCTTGCCGGTCTTGGTGGCCAGCTGGCTCAAGGCGCGGTTGTGGTCCAGGCGCAGCATGGCGGTGAAGTTCTTGGCCGGCAGGTCCGGCGCGCTCTTCATGGCGATGTAGGCATTGGTATTGGCGGGGTTGCCCACCACCAGCACCCTCACGTTGCGGCTGGCTACGGCGTTGAGCGCCTTGCCCTGAGCGGTGAAGATTTGCGCGTTGGCGGCCAGCAGGTCGGCGCGCTCCATGCCCGGGCCGCGGGGGCGTGCGCCCACGAGCAGGGCGTAGTCGGTGTCCTTGAAGGCGGTGTTGGCGTCGCTGTGGGCTTCCATGCCGGCCAGCAGCGGGAAGGCGCAGTCGTCGAGTTCCATCATCACACCCTTGAGTGCCTTTTGGGCCTTCTCATCGGGAATTTCCAGCAGCTGCAGGATGACGGGCTGGTCCTTGCCCAGCATTTCGCCGGAGGCGATGCGGAACAGCAGGGCGTAACCGATTTGGCCTGCGGCGCCGGTGACGGCCACGCGAACGGGCTTCTTGCTCATGGGAACTCCTGGATGGTTGATGAAACGGGTTTCGGTACTGCGCGGCGTCTTGCAGGGCGGGGCGCGCGTGCGCACCGCCGGGCTTCGCCTTCGGGGTGCGCCGAGTGTAGGACAGAAACCCCAAAACAGGGAGGGTAACCCCGTATCTTATGTCTTATATAAGACACAGCAGTGGACTCCAATGCCCTGCGTGTGATGCAATGCCGCATGGCCCCCGCCACCGCACCGCGCGAAGAAGCGCAGGACGCAGCACCTGCGTTCAGCCCGCTGTACCAGCAGATCAAGGCACTCATCATCCGCAGCCTGCAAACGGGCGAGTGGCGGCCGGGCGAAGTCATTCCCAGCGAAATGGAGCTGGCGGCCCGCTTCAAGGTGAGCCAGGGCACGGTGCGCAAGGCCATCGATGAACTGGCCACCGACAACCGGGTGGTGCGGCGCCAGGGCAAGGGCACCTTCGTGGCCACGCATTCCGAGCAGCACACCCAGTACCGCTTCCTGCGTTTGGTGCCTGATGCCTTGGACAGTGGCGGCGAAGTCGGCCGCATGAGCCGCCGCGTTGTGGATTGCCGCCGCGTGCGCGCGCCGGCTGATGTGGCGCGCGCGCTCGACCTCAAGAGCGGAGACTCCGCCGTGCAAATCCGCCGCACCTTGTCAGCCTCTGGCCAGCCGGTGGTGCTGGACGAGATCTGGTTGCCCGGCGGGCTCTTCAAGGGCTTGAGCGCAGAGCGCCTGTCGCAATACCGGGGCCCCATGTACGCGCTGTTCGAAACTGAATTCGGCGTGCACATGATCCGCGCCAGCGAGAAACTGCGTGCCGTGGCGGCCGACGCCGCAGCGGCCCAGTGGTTGGAGGTGCCCGTAGGCGCGCCGCTGCTGAGTGTGGAGCGGCTTTCCTATTCGTATGAGAACAAACCGGTGGAGTTGCGGCGAGGGCTGTACCACACCGAGGCGCACTATTACCGCAACGAGCTCAATTGATGAGCCTGACAAAACCACAAGGGTCTTCAGTGGAGCGTATGCTGCGGCGCAATAGAATGATTTGTTTGATTTGGAACGGCTGCCGTCTGCGGGCAGTCTCTTGAAGTCGAGGAGTACACCGATGGCCGAGGCCCTGAAACCCCGTCCCACCTTTCGCAACATCCATGTCACGCAGATCCTGAAGTACCGGCTGCCGCCGGCAGGCATCGTCTCCATCCTGCACCGTGTCAGCGGCGCACTCATGTTCCTGCTGCTGCCCTTCATCGTGTGGCTGATGGATGTGAGCCTGACTTCCGAAATCAGCTACGAACAGTTCACCGCCGCCTTCGGCGTGGGCATCGGCTTGGTGCCGGGCTGGTTCGTGAAACTGGTGGTGCTGGCCCTGATCTGGGCCTATCTGCACCATTTCATCGCAGGCGTTCGCCACCTGTGGATGGACATGACCCACAGCGTCACCCGCGAGCAGGGCCACTCTTCGGCCATCGTCACGCTGGCCTCCAGCGTGGTGCTCACGGCGGCGCTGGGCGCCAAGCTCTTCGGTCTGTTCTGACCGCACCTTCTTCAATTCGCAGTACCGAGAACAACATGCAACAGAACTACGGTTCCAAGCGCATCGTCGTGGGCGCGCACTATGGCATGCGCGACTGGCTCAGCCAGCGCGTCACCGCGGGCCTGATGGCCCTGTTCACCATCGTCCTGATCGCGCAGGTTCTCTTCGGCGGGCCCCTGGGCTACGACCGATGGGCGGCCATCTTCTCCAGCCAGTGGATGAAGCTGCTGACCTTCGTGGTCATCGTGTCCTTGGCCTGGCACGCCTGGGTGGGCGTGCGTGACATCTGGATGGATTATGTGAAGCCTGTTGGCACGCGGCTGACGCTTCAGGTGTTCACCATCGTGTGGCTGGTCGGCTGTGCCGGCTGGGCGGTTCAAGTGTTGTGGAGGTTGTGATGGCGGCAGTTGGAAGTTCCTTGCCCAAGCGCAAGTTCGATGTGGTGATCGTCGGGGCCGGTGGCTCCGGCATGCGGGCATCCCTGCAGTTGGCCCGCGCGGGCCTGAACGTGGCGGTGCTGTCCAAGGTGTTTCCCACCCGTTCGCACACGGTAGCCGCACAGGGCGGCATCGGTGCATCGCTGGGCAACATGTCGGAAGACAACTGGCATTACCACTTCTTTGACACCGTCAAGGGTTCGGACTGGCTGGGCGACCAGGATGCCATCGAGTTCATGTGCCGCGAGGCACCGAAGGTGGTGTACGAGCTCGAGCACTTCGGCATGCCCTTTGACCGCAACCCGGACGGCACCATCTACCAGCGGCCGTTTGGCGGCCACACCGCCAACTATGGCGAAAAGCCGGTGCAGCGCGCCTGCGCGGCGGCCGACCGCACGGGCCACGCCATGCTGCACACGCTGTACCAGCAGAATGTGAAGGCGCGCACCCAGTTCTTCGTGGAATGGATGGCACTCGATTTGATTCGCGACGCCGATGGCGATGTGGTGGGCGTGACCGCGCTGGAGATGGAAACCGGCGATGTGCACATCCTGGAAGGCAAGACGGTGCTGCTGGCCACCGGCGGCGCTGGGCGCATCTTCGCGGCCTCCACCAATGCCTTCATCAACACCGGCGACGGCCTGGGCATGGCGGCACGCG
>CAMCTE010000149.1 GCA_945878385.1 Azohydromonas lata NBRC 102462
AGGCATAGATGTTGCCCGCCCCCACCACCACATCACCGGCCAGCAGCACCTGCTTGATCGGCGAGCGGCGGGTGTGGATCTGCGCATGGAACCAATCGGCGTCAAGCTGGGGGTCGTCGGGCTCGCGGCCCAGGCTCGAGAGCAATCGCAAGGCCGGCATCTGGTCCAGTGCAGGCGACCACACGACCGCGCCGAAGCGCCGAGGGTCGGTCAGGGTCAACACACCCCGGTCGGTGTGGATGCGCACATGCTCATGCGGGCCGGCAGGCCCTGGCACCGCCGGCGCCGCCGCGAACCCCAAGGAGCCCGACATGCCCAGGTGAACCAGCAGACCCCCGGCGGAACCTGCGGGCGGCGAAGGAGTCCAACCGGTGTGCACCAAGGGCATCCACAGGTACTTGCCGCGCCGCTCAAGCGGCCCGAAGGTGCAGTCGTGCATGCGCGCAGGGTCCACCCCGAGGGGCCAACGCAAGGGCTTGCCCATTTCCAAGCGCTGGATGCGGGCGCCCTGGAGCGCAGGCGCCAAACTTTGACGCGTCACCTCAACTTCTGGCAATTCCGGCATCCCGACATTATTGAGGTCGCACCCGCGCGCCGGCGGTCGAAGGCCTTTTCCCGGCTTTCTTAGAATCAAGGCCGGACACACAAGGCGATCCATGACCTTCACCACACCGCGGCACCTGCGAGCGGCACTTCTGGGTTCGGGGCTATTGGCAGCACTGATGCTGCCTTTGACCGCACCCGCGCAAAGCCAGCCTGCCGCGAAGGACACCAAGCCCGGCGCCGAAGCCGCCGAGGCCCCCACCAACCCATCAAGGCTGGACGCGCCGCTGTTCTATCAACTCCTGATCGGAGAACTGGAACTGCGCCAGGGGGAGCCCGCGACCGCTTACGCGGTGATGCTGGATGCAGCGCGCCGCACCAAGGACGAGACCCTGTACGAGCGCGCAATGGAGATTGCCCTGCGCGCGCAGGCCGGCAACGAAGCCTTGAACGCCGCCACCGCATGGCGCCAAGCCCACCCGGCTTCGCTGCCTGCCGTCAGGGCCCAGGTTCGCATCCTGCTGGCTCTCAACCGCCTGCCCGCGTTGGGTGAACCACTGCGCAAGTTGGTGGAACTCACCCCTGATGCGGAGCGCCCTGACGCCATCTCCGCCCTGCCCCGGCTGCTCAGGGGGCACCCCGAACCTCGAGCCGCGCTGCAACTCCTGCAGTCGGTGCTGATCCCCTTGGCTGAAAACAACGCCACCCGCACGCCGGCGCAGCTGGCACTGGCACGCGCCCTCATGCAAGCCGGGCAGAACGCGCCGGCCTTGGCGTTGGCCCGCGATGTGGCTGCCCGCCAGCCCGATGCCCCGGGCCCCGCCTTGCTGGCTCTGGAGATGGTGCAGGACACGCCAGACGCCGAGGCGGTGGTGCTGAACTATCTTGCGCAGCCCAAGGCAGAACCGTTGGTGCGCCAGGGCTATGCCCAATGGCTGGCCGCTCGGCAACGCCACGGGCCGGCCATGACCCAGCTGCGTCAGGTGCTGCAGGCCCTGCCCGAATCCGCTTCTGCATGGTTCCAGCTCGGAGCCGTGGCCGTGGAGGCCCAAGACCGAGCCCAGGCCGCCAACGCACTCAAGCGTTTTCTGGAACTCGACGACGCACAACGCAAAACCACCGGTACCCCAGGCACCGCAGACGAGCAGCCTCGCGGGGCCGACAACATGCGCACGCGGGCGCTGCTGCTGCTGTCCCAGTTGGCCACCGAACAGGGAGACTACGCGGCCGCCCAAAAATGGCTTCAACCGCTGGACGGGCAACCGCCACGCCTGGATGTGCAGTCGCGCCGCGCACTCATTCTGGCCCGCCAGGGCCGTGTGGACCAGGCTCGAGCCCTTCTGCAGGCTGTGCCTGAAGCACGCCCGGGTGATGCCCTGAGCAAATTGCTGGCGGAGGCCCAATTGCTGCGTACGGTGGAGCGCTGGCGCGACGCGCGCGGGGTATTGACCCAGGCGCTCGAACGCTTTCCGCAGGAAACCGATGTGCTGTACGAACTGGCGCTCGTGCTCGAGCGGCTGGGGCAACACCAGGACATGGAGCGGCACCTTCGCCGCATCATCGAATTGCGCCCGGACCATCCCCATGCGCACAACGCACTGGGCTATTCCTTGGCCGAACGCGGCATCCGGCTTGAAGAGGCCCATGCCTTGGTGGAGCGCGCCCTCGAACTGTCTCCCGGCGACCCCTACATCACCGACAGCCTGGCCTGGGTCGCCTTCCGCCAGGGGCGGCTGGATCGTGCGGTGGAACTGCTGCGCGGCGCCTATTCGGCCCGCCCTGACACCGAAATCGGCGCCCACCTGGGCGAGGTGCTGTGGACGCTGGGCCAGCGTGACGAAGCGCGCCGAGTGTGGCGTGAATCGCGCGAACGCGACGGACGCAACAAGGTGCTGCGCGAAACCCTCTCGCGACTGAAGGTGGACCTGTGAAAACCGGGGCGCGCGCGGCGCTTCTGGGGGGCACCCTCATCGGCATCCTGGCCTTGGGGGGCTGCGCCGCGTGGTGGCCGGCCACCGGCGACTTGTCGAGCTCGCTGGCAGGGGCCCGCGCAGGCGCAACGAAAGATGCGCCGCAGGCCGGGGCAACGCCCACCTCCACCGAGGCCAACCGAGTGGCCACCGTGCAAGCCCACTTCACAGAGCAGTTCAGTGGCCGTCTGAGCCTGCGCGTGCACCAGCCGAGCACGGGGGCCACCGATGGCGGAACACTGCTGTTTGAATTTGAAGGCACGCCGCAAGAGGGTGTCCTGGTGCTGAACACCGTGATCGGCACTGCCGTGGCCAACGCGCGCTGGAACCCGCAGGGTGCAGAGATCGTCACGCCGCGCGGGCGGCAGACAGGGCAAAGCCTGGATGAGGTGGCCACTGCCTTGTTGGGCCAGGCGCTGCCCCTGGCGGCGATCCTGCAATGGGTACGGGCCGAGCCGTGGCCGCTGGCGCCGCATGAGCGCAATGCCGAAGGCTTCGACCAGTTGGGATGGTCGGTTTCCCTGCAGAGCTGGCATGAACGGGTGGTGACGGCGCGAAAGCATGCCCAACCGGACCGGCGTCTTGACCTGGACATCACCGTGCGGGCGCGCCTGGACGAGCCCAGCGCCGGCGAGCGGCGCACGCCCCTGTGACGATGCAGTCCCTGACCGACCTGCCGGCTCCGGCCAAGCTCAATGTGTTCCTGCGCGTGGTGGGACGCCGCCCCGATGGCTACCACCTGCTGCAGTCCCTGTTCGTGTTGCTGGATTGGCACGACACCATCCACCTGGAGCGGCGCGCCGATGGCGCCCTGCTGCGCCACGACTTGGGTGAAGCGCTGCCCGCTGACGACCTGTGCCTGCGCGCAGCCCGGGCCCTGCAGCACGCCAGTGGCTGCCCGCTGGGGGCCGACATCAGCGTAGCGAAGGTGCTGCCGTCTGGGGCCGGCATGGGCGGCGGCAGCTCCGATGCGGCCACGGTGCTGCTGGGGCTCAACCGCTTGTGGGGCCTCGGCTGGACGCGCGAACAGCTGGCGGCACTGGGCCTGCAGCTGGGCGCGGATGTGCCCTTCTTCATCGGTGGTCGCAACGCCATCGTCGAAGGCATTGGTGAGCGGCTCACCCCGGTGGCGGTGAGGCCGCGGCACTATGTGGTGGTCAAGCCGCCGGCCGGGGTCATGACGCAGGCCATCTTTGGCGACCCAGACCTGGCACGCGATTCGGAACCTGCTATAGTTGAGGGCTTTCTTGCAGACCCCGACGTCATGGACGCCATCTTGGATGAAGCGGTGGCCGATTCGGTGGATGGCGTGGGCAGCGATGCCCAAGCTAGGTTTCAAAGCTGCAACGATCTCCAGCGTGTGGCGGTTCGCTATGCACCGGAAATCGGGCAAGCGGTTGAGTGGTTGCAGGCCCGTTGGGGCAACGGCCAAATGACCGGTTCGGGCAGTGCGGTATTTGCAAGAGAAACGGCTGCGAACGCGCCTTTGATGGCGACCGCTCCGGGCGATGGCCTCCTGCAGGCCGTGCCCACCGAGTGGAAGGTGCGTTGGTGTCGGAGCTTGGTTGAGCACCCTCTGGTGGCTTGGGCAGGCTGAAGAAGTCGAAGGTCTTGGCCTTCGCAAGGTTGAAGGGTGTGGCGCAAGCCGCGTCCTGTGTAGGGGAGTCGCCAAGTTGGTCAAGGCATCGGATTTTGATTCCGACATGCGAGGGTTCGAGTCCTTCCTCCCCTGCCAAAGTTTCTGATCGTCTGTTTTTCTTCAGGCGGCCCCGGGCGGCCCCTCAGCAAGACCGGTTCAGTCGGTGTTGCTGAACAGCCCGCCCCGCCGGCACCTTGGAGAACCCCGTGCTGTTCAACACCGTCCTGTTCACCGGCAACGCCAATGCCACGCTGGCCCAGGAAATTGCCACGCACCTCGGCGTGGAATTGGGCAAGGTGCATGTGGGCCGCTTCTCCGACGGGGAAGTGACGGTTGAGATCCAGCAGAACGTGCGTGCGCGTGACGTGTTCGTGGTGCAACCCACGTGCGCGCCCACCAACGAGAACCTGATGGAACTCCTGATCATGGTGGATGCCCTCAAGCGCGCGAGCGCCCGCCGCATCACCGCCGTGATCCCCTATTACGGCTACGCCCGGCAAGACCGCCGCCCCCGCAGCACCCGTGTGCCCATCAGCGCCAAGGTGGTGGCCAACCTGCTGGAAACCGTGGGTGTGGAGCGCGTGCTCACCATGGACCTGCACGCCGACCAAATTCAAGGCTTTTTCGACATCCCGGTGGACAACATCTACGCTTCGCCGGTGCTGCTTTCCGACCTCAAGAGCAAGAACTACAAGGACTTGGTCGTGGTGTCGCCCGATGTAGGCGGTGTGGTGCGCGCGCGCGCACTGGCCAAGCAACTCGGCTGTGATCTGGCCATCATCGACAAGCGCCGCCCCGCGGCCAATGTGTCCGAGGTGATGCATGTCATCGGCGAAATCGAAGGCCGCAACTGCGTGATCATGGACGACATGATCGACACCGCCGGTACGCTGTGCAAGGCCGCCGAAGTGCTCAAGGAGCGCGGCGCCAAGAGCGTGTACGCCTACTGCACGCATCCCATCCTGTCGGGCCCGGCAGTCGAACGCATTGCCGCCAGCCAAATGGACGAGGTCGTCATCACCAACACCATTCCCCTGACGGAGCCCGCTGCCGCCTGCGGCAAGATCCGCCAGTTGTCGGTGGCCTTCCTGTTTGCCGAAACCATCCGCCGCATCAGCGACGGTGAATCGGTCACCTCCCTTTTCGCGGAGCAGAACAACAACTTCTGATCCCACCCATGCGGTGAGGGGCCATGCGGCCCATCACCGTTTTCGTCGGCCTCGAAGGGCATCCGCCCCGACGGGTCATCCACCTTCGAAGCCTGGTCGCGGGCTTCGAGCTCTACTTGGAGTGATTTATGAAATTCGTCGCCTTTGAGCGCGCCCTGCAGGGGACCGGAGCGAGCCGCCGCCTGCGCAATGCCGGCAAGGTGCCCGGTATCGTCTACGGTGCCGGTGAGCCCTCGATGATCGAACTCGATCACAACGCGCTCTACCACGCCCTGAAGAAGGAAGCCTTCCACTCGTCGATCCTCGACATGGAACTGGCCGGCAAGGAACAGAAGGTTCTGCTGCGCGACTTCCAGATGCACCCCTGGCGTCAGCAGGTGCTGCACATCGACTTCCAGCGCGTGGACGAGACCACCCGCCTGCGCAAGAAGGTGCCCCTGCACTATGTGGGTGAAGAGAATTCACCGGCCGTGAAGACCGACAAGTGCGTCGTCTCTCATGTGGCCACTGAAATCGAAATCGAGTGCCTGGCCGTGTCCCTGCCCGAATTCATCCAGGTGGACCTCTCCAGCCTCGTGCGCGGCAAGTCCCTGCATGTGTCGGATGTCGTGGCCCCCGAAGGTGCCAAGATCGTTCGCCACGGCAGTCTGAACCCGGTGATCGTGGCCGTGGCCGAACCCAAGGCTGAGGAAGAGATCGTCGCTGCCGCACCGGCCGCTGCACCTGCCAAGGGCAAGGGCAAGAAGGACGAGAAGCAGAACAAGAAGTGACCGACCGCGCGTCGACGCATCTGTGAACGGGGGCACTTCGGTGCCCCTTTTCTTTGGCGGTCAACCCGCCGCGGGGTGGCGCTGAAGGGGTGCCCGGTCGGCACCGCATCGCCCGATAATTTCCATCATGATTCAGCTCATCGTGGGCCTGGGCAATCCCGGGCCTGAATACATCGACACCCGCCACAACGCCGGCTTCTGGTGGGTAGACGAGGCCGCCCACCGCCTGAAGGCCCGCCTGTTGGCCGACAAAGCCTACTTCGGCGATGTGGCACGGGTGAATGCGCCGCTGCCCGGTGTGGCCGGCCCGGTGTGGCTGCTGCAGCCGCAAACCTTCATGAACCTCAGCGGCAAGTCGGTGGGCGCGTTGGCGCGCTTCTTCAAGATCGCACCCGAAGCAATCCTGGTGGTGCACGATGAACTCGACCTGCTGCCCGGTCAGGTCAAGCTCAAGCAAGGCGGGGGCGCGGCGGGTCACAATGGTTTGAAGGACATCAGTGCACAACTGGGTTCCCCGAACTATTGGCGGCTGCGTCTGGGCATCGGGCACCCAGGTGACCGGGCTGAAGTCGCCGCCTATGTGCTGAGAAAACCGCCTCAGGCGGAGCGGGCCCTGGTGCACGAGGCCTGCACCAAGTCTCTGGCTGCACTGGAACACCTGCTGCGCGGCGAGATGGAGGCCGCCGGGCGGCTGGTACACGCGCAGCCGCCGCGGCCAAAGCCGCCAAAGCCCCCCACCCCCACCCTAACCCCGACGCCGGTGTCGAATGCGCAGCCCGAA
>CAMCTE010000150.1 GCA_945878385.1 Azohydromonas lata NBRC 102462
ATCTTCGATTCCACCGACAGCTCCATCGACGGCGGCAACGGCGTGGATGTGCTGCGTGTGGAAACCGGCCAGCTCAACCTGGTGGCCGGCACTGCGGTTCGCAACATCGAAACCATCAACCTGGGCAAGGGTGATGGGCGCAACACTGCAGTGATCAGTTCGGCAGGCCTCTTGGCCAACAACAGCCAGACCATCCTCATCGAAGGGGACCAGGAAGACGCCGTGACGCTGCAAGGCGCCACCTTCAGCGGCAATGTCCTGGTCGGTCGTCAAGCCTTCAAGGAATACCTGTTCACCATCAGCGGCCAAACCTATACGGTTCGCATCGAAGACGGTGTGCCCATCACCGTGATCGGCGGCGGGGGTTGAACGGGTGCCTGAAGTTCCTGACTTCATTGAGGTGATCGACGGTGCGCTGGATGCGGCGCTGTGCCAGGAGGTGATCGACACCTTCGAGCGCAGTCCGCACCGCCGCCCAGGCCGCACCGGCGGCGGCGTGGACACCACCAAGAAGGTCAGCACCGACCTGCCGATGAGCGACCATCCGCAGTACCGCGACCTCATTGGGCGCATCAGCGCGGCCACTTCGCGCCACCTGGTCGACTATTTCCGCCGCTACCACTTTGCGCTCATCGCGCCGTTGGCGCTCACCGTGCGCCACCCCACCACCGGCCAGCCCACTGCGCTCACCGACGACAATTGGCCGCAGCTGGGTGCCCCGCAGGCGGCCGAGTTCATGCAGACGCTCTACCGTCTGGGCGCCTTGCAGGCGCAGAAGTACGACCGCGGTCTGGGCAACTACAACTACTGGCACTGCGAGGTGTTCCCCCAGGGGCCGCACAACGAGCCGCTGCACCGCACGCTGCTGTACATGTACTACCTCAACGATGTGGCCGATGGCGGTGAAACAGACTTTCATTACCAGCATCGCTCCATTCGTCCGAAGGCCGGACGCATGGTGATTGCGCCGGCGTACTTCACCCACACCCACCGGGGGCGGGTACCCGTGTCGGGTGACAAATACATCCTCACCAGTTGGGTGCTGCTGCAGCGCGCTGAAACGCTGTACGGCGCGCCGAAGTAAGGGCGAATCGCCGGCCGCTACCGGCCGCTACCGGCAGGTACGGGCTGCGGCGGGCGATTTTGGCGGCGCCGCCTTCAGATATCGAAGAACACGGTTTCCTGCGCTGCATGGGCATGCTGCAGGTGGATATCCAGGCGGTACACCACCTGCCCATCGCGTTCCTCGCGCCGGGCCATCAAGGTGCGGCGGCGCACTTCCCATTCGATGCTGTTGAGCACCGGGTCCTGCGCGTTGGCAGTGGGCTCGTCATCGAAATACAGCCGCGTGTGCAGGCCCAGGTTGAGGCCGCGCGCAAACAGCACCAGTGCAATATGCGGGGCTTGCATCGCACCGCCCGCGCCCGCCACAGCGCCCGGTTTGAGTGTGTTGAAGCGCCACAGGCCGGTCTCGAAATCGGCGCCCGTGCGCGCCCAGCCGCGGAAGTCCGAAGGCGCCGGGTCGGCCGGGTGGGCGTAGTGCCCTTGCGCGTCGGCTTGCCACAGTTCCACCAGCAGGTCGCGCACCGGTGTGCCCGAGCCGTCGTACACCACGCCCTCGAGGGCGATGTGGCCCGGTTGTCCTGGCGCCACCAGCGTGTTGCCGAAGGTTCGATCGAAGATCTCGAAGCCCGCCTGCTGCGGCGCCAGGCCGATGTGCACATAGGGCCCGCCGGTCTGAGAGGCGGTTTCCTTCAGCCGTGTGATGGTGCGGGTGGCGGCCGTGTGGTGCATGGAGCTGTCGTCGACGTTTCTGTTCATGTGCCCGCCCATGTTCAGCGCCCCTCGAACCAGGTCTGCCGCCGTCCGCGCAGCACCATGTCGAAGCGGTAGCAGCGTGCGTCGAGCTCCACGAATTGGGCGCGGTCCTCCAGCGCAATCAGCCCACGAACCTGTTCCTCATCGGGAATGCCCTGCAGGATCGGACAGCCCGGAATCAGCGTGTCACCTTCGAAGTACATCTGCGTGATCAAGCGCTGCGCCCAACCGTCTCCATGCAGCGAAAAGTGGATGTGCGAGGGCCGCCAGTCGTTGATGCGATTGCGCCAGGGGTAGGGCCCGGGCTTGATGGTGCGAAATCGGTAGTGACCGTATTCATCGGTGAGCATGCGGCCGCAGCCGCCGAAGTTCGGGTCCAGCGCGCCGATGTACTGGTCCTTCTTGTGGCGGTAGCGACCGCTGGCATTGGCCTGCCACACCTCCACCAGCGCGTTGCGCACCGGTTGGCCGAATTCATCGCGCACATAACCGTGCACCACGATGCGCTCGCCCACGGGCAGGCCTTGGCGCGCGAAGTTCAGGATCAGGTCGTTGTCCTGCGGGCCCAGCTCTGCCGCGCTGAACGAGGGTCCGGTGCGTTCGGTCAGCGTCTGCTTGATGGAGATCAACGCCTGGCGCGGCGCGCGCAGCACGCTGGTCTTGTAGCCGGGCGTGAGCGCTGGCGGGTGCAGTTCGCTGCGCCGCTGGATGAATGGCCCGAAGGCTTCTGTTGGTGTCGGCCCTGAGGTCGGCTGGTTCATGGTCTGCTCCTGCGCCGTCAAAACGGCAGCCCCACATAGTTTTCCGCCATGGTGGTCATGGCCGCGGGCGACTGCACCAAGTATTCCAGTTCGGCCTGCTGCAACTTGAATCCGATCGGCCCGCCGCTGAGTTCGGTCTGCTCGAACCGGTGCATCAGCGAGGTGAACCACCAGGAAAAGCGCGAGGCCTTCCACACCCGCGCCAAGCAGCGTGCCGAGTAGTCGTCGATGCCCGCGCTGCTGTGGTCGCGGTAGTGCTCGATCAGCGCGGTGCTCAGGTAGTGCACATCGCTGGCCGCCAAGTTCAGGCCCTTGGCGCCGGTCGGCGGCACGATATGGGCCGCGTCCCCAGCCAGGAACAGGCTGCCAAACCGCATCGGTTCGGCCACGAAGCTGCGCAGCGGCGCGATGCTCTTTTCGATCGAGGGGCCCGTCACCAGTTGCGCCGCGGCCGCCGGGTCCAGGCGCGCGCGCAATTCGTCCCAGAAGCGATCGTCGCTCCACTGGTCCACGCAGTCGCTCAGGCTGCACTGAACGTAATAGCGGCTCAGACTGTGCGAGCGCATGCTGCACAGGGCGAATCCGCGCTCGTGATTCGAGTAGATCAGTTCTTCGGCCACCGGCGGGGTTCGCGACAGCACGCCCAACCAACCGAAGGGGTAGACCCGCTCATGCAGGGTCAGGGCCTTTGCGGGCACGCTGGCGCGGCACACGCCGTGAAACCCGTCGCAGCCGGCAATGAAGTCGGCGCGAAGTTCGAAGGCAGCACCTTCGTGGTCAAAGGTCACCCGGGGATGCGCCGAGTCGAAGTCATGGACGGCCACATCCTCGCAGCCGTAGTGCGTCACCAGGCCACGCTTGCGCCGCTCGTCCATCAGGTCGCGCGTCACTTCGGTCTGCCCGTACACCACCACCCGCTTGCCGCCGGTCAGGCCCTGCAGGTCGATCCGGTGTCGTTGCCCGCCGAAGCACAGCTCAAAGCCCTCATGCGGCAGGCCTTCGCGGTGCAGGCGCTGCCCCACCCCGGCGCGCTCCAGCAGTTCCACCGTGCCCTGTTCCAGCACACCGGCCCGGATGCGGCTCAGCACGTAGTCGGGGCTGCGCTGCTCAATGATGACCGCATCCACCCCGGCCTGGGCCAGCAGGGCGCCCAGCAGCAGGCCGGAGGGGCCGGCGCCGACGATGGCCACCTGGGTTCTGATGGTCGTGCTCATGATTCCTCCCTGCGCTGCGGCGCAGGTGCATGCGTTGGTCTCCCCGGGCACCAGTATGCCAACAAGCCTGCACTGTTCCGCTGCGGCTTCGCGCCGGGGGCAAGCCACCCGTTTTCCCCAACTCCGCACCAAAGCCCCCCTTGCCTCGGGGTGCTCCTCTAATTTGTAGGCCTGGGGTGTAGCAGAATCCGCGCCACCTGACTCATACCTGACGGAGACCTACCCCATGACCGCTCGACCCTGGCTTTCGCAGTACCCGGCCGGCGTCCCCCACGAGATCGACACCCAGGCGTTCTCGTCCATCGGCGACCTGTTCACCCAAAGCGTGGCCCAGTACGGCCCTCGCACGGCCTACATCAACATGGACAAGGCCATCACCTACGGTGAACTCGACAGGCTCTCGGCCCAGTTCGGCGCCTATCTCCAGTCCGTGCTGCAGCTGCCCCAGGGCGCCCGCGTGGCCCTGATGATGCCCAACCTGCTGCAGTACCCGGTGGCCCTGTTCGGCGTGTTGCGCGCGGGTTATGTGGTGGTCAACTGCAACCCGCTGTACACCGAGCGTGAACTTGAGCATCAGCTCAAGGATTCGGGCGCCCAGGCCATCGTCATCATCGAGAACTTCGCCGGCGTGCTCGATAAGGTCATCGCCAAGACGCCGGTCAAACATGTCGTCTCCACGCAAATCGGCGACATGCTTGACTTCCCCAAGCGCCTGATCGTCAACACGGTGGTCAAGCATGTGAAGAAGATGGTGCCACCCTTCAACCTGCCGCAGGCGGTGAAGTTCCGCGACGCGCTGGCGCAAGGCTCGGGCCATGCCCTCAAACCGGTGAAGACCTCGCTGGAAGACTTGGCCTTCCTGCAATACACCGGCGGCACCACGGGTGTGTCCAAGGGCGCCATGCTCACCCACGGCAACATCGTGGCCAATCTGCAGCAGGCCCACGCCTGGCTGGCGCCCTTCCTCAAAGGCGGGCAGCAGGAGATCATCGTCACGGCCTTGCCGCTGTATCACATCTTTGCGCTCACCGCGAACTGCCTGACCTTCTTCAAGATCGGTGCGGCCAATGTGCTGATCACCAACCCGCGCGACATCCCGGGCTTCGTCAAGGAACTCGGCAAGCACCGCATGACCGCCATCACGGGGGTGAACACGCTGTTCAACGCGCTGGTCAACAACCCGGAATTCAGCAAGCTCGATTTCTCTACCCTGCATGTGACCCTGGGCGGCGGCATGGCGGTGCAGCGCGCGGTGGCCGAAAAGTGGAAGGCCATCACCGGCACCACGCTGGTGGAAGCCTACGGCCTGACTGAAACCTCGCCGGCGGCCACCATCAACCCGATGGACCTCAAGGAATACAACGGCTGTATTGGCCTGCCCGTGCCCTCCACCGATGTGCGCGTGTTCGATGACGACGGCAACGAAGTGGCCCAGGGTCAGCCAGGAGAGTTGTGCGTCTTCGGCCCGCAGGTGATGAAGGGCTATTGGCAGCGCCCCGAGGAAACCGCCAAGGTCATCATGCCCAACGGTTATCTGCGCACCGGTGATGTGGCCATCATGGACGAGCAGGGCTACTTCAAGATCGTCGACCGCAAGAAGGACATGATCCTGGTCAGCGGCTTCAATGTGTACCCCAACGAGATCGAAGACGTGGCGGCCATGCACCCTGGCGTGCTTGAGGCTGCTGCCGTGGGCGTACCGGACGAGAAGTCGGGCGAGGCGGTCAAGCTGTTCATCGTCAAGAAAGACCCGGCACTGACCGCCGAGGCGCTGGTGGAGCACTGCCGTGCCAACCTCACCGGCTACAAGGTGCCCAGAACCATCGTATTCAAGAACGAATTGCCCAAAACCAACGTGGGCAAGATTCTGCGGCGCGAATTGCGCGACGTCTGATGGCCGGCATTTCCATCAGCCGCCACCACGGCACCACGGTGAAGAAAGCCAAGGAGGCGGTGGAGTCCATCGCCTCCGAATTGGCTCAGGAATTCGACATCACCTACGAGTGGGAGGGCTCGGTGCTGCACTTTCGCCGCGCCGGGGTGGACGGCACGATGACGGTGGGCAAGAAGGCGCTGGAGATCGAGGCTGAACTCGGCTTCCTGGTCAGCATGCTCAAGCCCAAGATCGAGCGGGAAATCCACCGCTTCTGCGACGAGCAGTTCGGGCCTGAGGCCTGAAGCCACAGGCCTGAGACCTCTCTGATCGGCCTACTTCAGCGACTCCACCAAGTCCACATACTCCTGCATGGCGTCCTCGGCCGACATGCCTTCGATGGCGGCCCAGGCGTCGAATTTGGCGCGGCCCTTGAAATCCATCATGCCGGGGCGGTCGCCCTGCACATCGCCGTCGGTGGCCTGCTTGTACAGCGCGTAGAGCTTGAGCAGTACCTCGTTGCTGGGCCGGGTGCCGATGTCCTGAACTTCTTCCGACGCCTTTTTGAATTGAGCCTTGAGTTGCTTGCTCATGGTGTCCTCCTGCGGTGGTGTGGTCGCCGACAATCGCAACTGTGAACGAGTGTAGTGGAGGATCATCGCCGGATCGCCAGCGGATGTCGCCGGTGGACACCGCCTGGCTGCGCATGGACCGTGAAAACCACCTCATGGCCATCAAGGGTGTGTTGGTGCTGGACGGGCGGCTGGCGTTTTCCACGCTGCAGGACTTGTTGCATCAACGCCTGTTGCCGCGTTTCGCGCGCTTCACCCAACGCGTGGTGCAAGATGAACGCGGTGCCTGGTGGGAGCACGACACCCAGTTCGACATGACCCGCCACTTGCGGCGGCGCCGCCTGGCCCAAGGTGATCCGCAGCAGCAGCTGGAGGCCCTGTTGGGCCGCTTGGCCGCGCAGCCCTTGCCGGCTGACCGCCCCCTGTGGGCCATGGAATGGATTGAGCGGTACCGTGGGGGCAGTGCCCTGGTGGTTCGCGTGCACCATTGCATGGCCGATGGGATGGCGCTGATGGGGCTCCTGCGCTGTCTGGCCGATTCGGCACCCGCCGATGTGGATGCCAGTGCCGATGCCCCCGCATGGCCACACAGCCCGCCGGAGGCCAGCCCCAAG
>CAMCTE010000151.1 GCA_945878385.1 Azohydromonas lata NBRC 102462
GGGGTTCGTGCGCGCGGTGGGTTGGATTACGACTGGCAGTCGCTCGGATCGCGGCGGGCGATCTTCTTCTCGGCAGCGTACTTGTCGGCCGCGGCCTTGATCATCGGCTTGATGATCGACTGGTCGGCTTCATACCAATCCGAACTCCAGTTCCACTTCTTGCCGTCCCAGGTGTGGATGCGGGCCATGGCCGCACCACGGTGGTCTTGGCAGGAGGTGGAGATCGGCTTGAGCACGCCGGCGAAGCCGAGTGCATCGAGTTTCTTCTGGTCCAGCGCCAGGTTCTCGTAACCCCAGCGGGCCTGTTCACCCGTCATCACTTTGCCCTTGCCGAAACGCTCCTGAGCACGCTTGACGCCCTCAACGGCGAACATGGCGGCGACCAAGCCGCGCATGTACAGCACCTGGCCCACTTCATCCTTCGGCCCAGTTCCCTGGTTCTTGGCATGCAGGGTGGCCAAAACGTCTTGCGTGATCTTGGCGTTCGGCTCTGCGCCGTGCTGCAGGGCCAGGGCGTTGTAACCCTTGGCACCGTCGCCCACATCCTTCACATCGGGCTCAGCACCGGCCCACCACACGCCGTACATCTTGTCGCGCGGATAGCCAGTGGCCACAGCCTCTTTCAGGGCGGTGGAGTTCATCACACCCCAGCCCCACAGGAAGATGTAGTCGGGACGGCTCTGGCGAATCTTGAGCCAGGTCGCCTTCTGCTCCACACCGGGGTGGGTGACCGGCAGCAGGTCGAGTTCGAAGCCGTGCATCTTGCTGCGCTCGGTCAGCAGCGGGATCGGCTCCTTGCCGTAGGGGCTGTCGTGATAGACCAGCGCAATCTTCTTGCCCTTGAGCTTTTCGGCGCCGCCCTATTTTTTGGCCACATGCTGAACCAGCACGTCTGCGGCATCCCAATAGGTGCCGGCCAGGGGGAAGTTCCACTTGAACACGCCGCCGTCCGTGCTTTCGCTGCGGCCATAGCCACCCGTCAGCAGCGGAATCTTGTCGCCCGGTGCCTTTTCGGTCAGGGCGAAGGTGATGCCGGTGGACAGAGGCTGGAACACCGTGGCGCCCTTGCCCTTGAGGCGCTCGTAGCACTCCACGCCCTTGTCGGTGGCGTAGCCGGTTTCGCACTCTTCGTAGCTGACCTTCACGCCGTTGATGCCGCCCTTGGCGTTCACATACTTCAGGTAGTCGACATAGCCGTTGGCAAACGGCACGCCGTTGGGTGCGTAGGCGCCGGTGCGGTACACGAGCACAGGGAAGAACTGCTCCTTGGCCTGGGCGTGGGCCACAGGCATCGTGGCCACCGTTCCCAGGCCTGCCGTGGCGATGGCCGCGGCGGCGATGAGCGATTTGAATTTCATGTTGCTTGCCTCCAGAGGTTTTGAAAACGCACGCGTCCGTGCGGCATTGACTCGCCATGGGCGGCGAGTTCAATAAGTTGACCGAGCTCCATCGTCATGGTGTCCGGTGCTTGGATACGGTTGTCGTTTGCGGGTTCAATGCGGGAAGGGCCACAGGCGCAGCTTTTCCTTGCCGATGGACCACAGGCGCGCCAGGCCATGCGGCTCGACGATCAGGAAGAAGACGATCAGCGCGCCGAAGATCATGAAGGTGAGGTGCGAGGCCAGTGCCACATCGAAGCCCAGCGCCACGCAGATGATGTCCAGCGCGATGGGCAGCACCACGATGAAGGCCGCACCGAAGAAGCTGCCCATGATCGAACCCAAGCCGCCGATGATGACCATGAACAGCAACTGGAAGGAGCGGTCAATCGAAAACGCCGCGGGCTCCCAGGCGCCCAGGTAGACGAAGCCCCACAAAGCACCGGCCACACCGACGAAGAAGGAGCTGACGGCGAACGCCGTGAGCTTGGCGTACACCGGGCGAATGCCGATCACCGAGGCCGCCACATCCATGTCGCGCATGGCCATCCACTCACGCCCGATGTGGCTGCGCACCAGGTTCTTGGCGATCAATGCGAAGACGACGACGAAGCCCAGGCAGAACAGGTATTTGTCGGCGGGGGTGTCCACGCTCCAACCCAGCAGGCTGAGGTTGGACACATTGACCGAACCCGAAGACGAGTCCATCGTGAACCACTTGATCCGCAAGAAGGCCCAGTCGCAGAAGAACTGCGCGGCCAGCGTGGCCACCGCCAGATACAGGCCCTTGATGCGCAGGGAGGGAATACCAAAGAGAACGCCCACGACCGTGGCACACACGCCCCCCAGCAGAATGGCCACCACCGGCGGCATGCCCTCTACCCGCATCAGGAAGTTGTAGGCGCCGTAGGCGCCCACCGCCATGAAACCACCAGTGCCCAGTGAGATCTGTCCGCAGTAGCCCACCAGGATGTTCAGGCCGATGGCGGCCAGCGACAGGATCAGGAAGGGGATGAGGATGGCGCGGAAGAGGTATTCGCTGGCCAGGAAAGGAACCACCACGAAGGCGGCCGCGATGAGCGCCAGGATGACGACCTTGTCCTGCTGGATCGGAAAGATCTGCTGGTCGGCGGGGTAGCTGGTCTTGAATTGACCGTTTTCGCGGTAAAGCATGGTGTTCTCTAATCAGTTCCGTATTTCGCGGCCAATCTTCTGTCTTCGGCCGTTCACTTTGTTCGCTTAACTTTTCTGCGAAAAGTTAGCCTACGACGGAAGATCATCGGTCGCGTTACACGCGATCGATGATCTTCTCGCCGAACAAACCCTGCGGGCGAACCAACAGGAAGAACAGCGCCAATACATAGGCAAACCAAATCTCGATGCCGCCCCCGAGGAAGGGGCCGAGATACACCTCGGAGAGCTTCTCGCCCACACCGATGATCAGACCGCCGATGATGGCGCCGGGCACCGAGGTCAGGCCGCCCAGGATCACCACGGGCAGCGCTTTGAGCGCCACCAGGGACAGGGAGAACTGCACGCCGAGCTTGGAGCCCCAGATGATGCCGGCCACCAGAGCCACGAAGCCCGCCACCGACCACACGATCACCCAGATGCGGTCCAGCGGGATGCCGATGGACTGAGCGGCCTGGTGGTCGTCAGCCACTGCACGCAGTGCGCGGCCGGTGCTGGTGTACTGGAAGAACGCCGCCAGTGAAGCCACCAAGGCCGCCGCCAACAGGGCCGCCACGAGGTCTTCCTGGTTCACCAGAATGCCGCCCTGGAACATGGTGTCCAGCAGGAACATCGGGTCTTTGGGCATGCCCACATCGATCTTGTAGATGGCCGAGCCGAAGATGGTTTGACCGAAACCGTCCAGGAAATAAGTGATGCCCAGCGTGGCCATCAGCAGCGTCACACCTTCCTGGTTCACCAGCTTGCCCAGCACCAGACGCTCGATCAACCATGCCACCGCGATCATCACGCCGATGGCGCCGATGAAGGCCACCAGGTTCACGAGGAATTTGTTGTCGATGCCGCTGAGTTCCGGAAACCATTCTGAAAACCGCGCCATCGCCAGGGCTGCGAAAAGCACCATCGCGCCTTGAGCGAAGTTGAAGACGCCCGAGGCCTTGAAGATGAGCACGAAGCCCAGCGCGACGAGCGAATACAGCATGCCTGCCATCAGGCCGCCGATCGTCGCTTCGATGAAGAATCCCATTTGCTTGTTCTCCTGCGGGTTCTGGGCTCAGTGCGAGGTGCCGAGGTAGGCGCGGATGACGTCCTCGTTGCCGCGCACTTCCTGCGGGCTGCCGTCGCCGATCTTCTTGCCGTAGTCCAGTACCACCACGCGGTCGGAGATGTCCATCACCACGCCCATGTCATGTTCGATGAGCACGATGGTGGTGCCGAACTCGTCATTCACATCCAGCACGAAGCGGCACATGTCCTGCTTTTCTTCCACATTCATGCCGGCCATCGGTTCGTCCAGCAGCAGCACCTGAGGCTCCATCGCCAAGGCACGGCCCAAGTCCACCCGCTTCTGCAGCCCATAGGGCAGGCGGCCCACCGGCGTCTTGCGGAAGGCCTGGATTTCCAGGAAGTCGATGATGTGTTCGACGAACTCGCGGTGCTCGGCTTCTTCACGCGCGGCTGCACCAATGCGGATGGCCTGCTGGAAGATGTTGGTCTTCATCTTCAAGTTGCGGCCCGTCATGATGTTGTCGATCACGCTCATGCCCTTGAAGAGCGCAAGGTTCTGAAAGGTGCGCGCCACGCCCATCTCGGCCACTTGGCGAGAGTTCATGTGGTCGAAGGTCTGGCCGCGGAAGGTGATGGTGCCCTGCTGCGGCGTGTAGACGCCGTTGATGCAGTTGAGCATGGAACTCTTGCCCGCGCCGTTGGGGCCGATGATGGCGCGGATCTCGTGTTCGCGGACATTGAAGCTGATGTCGGTGAGCGCCTTGACGCCGCCAAAGCTCAGCGAGATGTTGTGGACATCCAGGATGATGTCGCCGATGCGTTTTTCTGCCATGGTCATGCCGCCTGCTTCACCGAGGGGAAGGTCTTCACATCGTCGATCTTCAGCGTGGCCGAGACCTTGCCGGTGCGACCGTCCTCAAACTTCACCTGGGTTTCGATGAACTGTTCAGATTTACCGCCGTACAGGGCGTCCACCAGCACCTGGTACTTGTCGTTGATGAAGCCGCGCTTGACCTTGCGGGTGCGGGTCATCTCGCCGTCATCGGCATCGAGTTCCTTGTGCAGGATGAGGAAGCGGCTGATCTGGCTGCCGGCAAGCTTGTCGTCCACCGCCAGGTCGGCGTTGACCTTCTCCACGCACTCGCGGATGAGCTCATAGGTCTCGGGCTTGCTGGCCAAGTCGTTGTAGCCGGCATAAGGCAGGTTGCGCTTTTCAGCCCAGTTGCCCACCGCTTCAAAGTCGATGTTGACGAAGGCGCAGACCTTCTCTCGCCGATCACCAAAGGCCACCGCCTCCTTGATGAAGGGGAAGAACTTGAGCTTGTTCTCCACATATTTGGGCGCGAACATGGCGCCGTCGTGGGCGCCGCCCATGATGCGGCCCACATCCTTGGCGCGGTCGATGATCTTCAGGTGGCCGGAGTGGTCGAGGAAGCCGGCATCTCCCGTGTGGTACCAGCCGTCGGCGGTGAGCACCTCTTCGGTGGCCTTGGGGTTCTTGTAGTACTCCTTGAGCAGGCCGGGCGACTTCACCAGGATTTCACCGGATTCGGTGAGCTTGATTTCCACCCCTGCGATGGGCACGCCCACCGTGTCGCTCTTCACTTCGTGGTCGGGCTGCAGGCAAACGAACACCGCGGTTTCGGTGGAGCCGTAGAGTTGCTTGAGGTTCACGCCAATGGCGCGATAGAAATTGAACAGGTCAGGGCCGATGGCCTCGCCGGCCGTGTAGGCCACCCGCACGCGCGACATGCCCAAGGTGTTTCGCAGTGGCCCGTAGACCATCAGGTCGCCCAGGCGGTACATCAGGGCGTCGCTGGCGCTCACCGGCTTGCCGTCCATCAGCTGCGGGCCCACGCGGCGCGCCACATCCATGAAGTAATGGAACATGCGGCGTTTGATCGAGCCGGCGTCTTCCATGCGGATCATCACGCTGGTCAGCAGGCCTTCGAAGATGCGCGGCGGGGCGAAGTAGTAGGTGGGGCCGATCTCCTTGAGGTCGATCATCACCGTGGCCGCGCTCTCGGGGCAGTTCACCACATAGCCGCAGGCCAGCCACTGTGCGTAGCTGAAGATGTTTTGGCCGATCCAGGCCGGCGGCAGGTAGGCCAATACTTCTTCATTGGGGCCGAGCTTGTCGAAGTCGGCGCCGGCGCGTGCGCGGTCCAGCAGGGTGTTGTGGGTGTGCACCACGCCCTTGGGGTTGCCCGTGGTGCCCGAGGTAAAAAACATCGCGGCCACATCGTGCGGTTGCGCCTTGGCCACTTCGGTTTGAAAGAAGCTCGCGTGCTGCGCGTTGTGGTTCTGGCCGTACGCGATCAGGCTGTTCAGGGAATCGAGGCCGTCTTCGCTGTAATTGCGCAGGCCGCGGTCGTCGTCGTACCAGATGCGCTGCAGCAGCGGGCATTGCTCGCGCAACTCGAGCAGCTTGTCCACCTGCTCCTGGTTCTCCGCCACCGCGAAGGCCACTTCGGCGTTGTTGATGGGGAACACATATTCGGCCGCAGCGGCGTCCTGGTACAGCGGCACGGGAACCGCACCCAGGGCCTGTGCGGCCAGCATCGAGGCATACAGGCGCGGGCGGTTGTCGCCGATCACGACAATGTGTTGGCCGCGCTGCAGACCGGCTGCGGCCAAGCCGCCGGCCAAGGCCTTGACGAGTTCAGCCAGGGCCGACCAAGTGGTGGTCTGCCAAATGCCGTATTCCTTTTCGCGCAGGGCAGGGGCGTTGGGGCGCTTTGCGGCGTGCTCCAGAAGGAGCTGGACGAAGGTGGACTGCACCGTGCGTCTCCGTTTAGATGAACCGGCAGGATCGTAGGGGACACTTTGACGCCGGCCTGTCGTTTGGGCGACAATTTCGGGTCTTTCCGAACGGGACTTACCCTAGTCAGCCGCCATCCGATGTCCAACCTTTCTTCACCCTTGCAGTTTGGCGAGCGCGTGCCGCTCATCCAGCGTGCCCGCAGCGTGCAGGACAGCGAGTTGCCCGACATCCCCTGGCTGTCGCTGCTCACCCAAGCTCAGCGAATCCGGGCTTTATCGGACCTGCGTGTGGTGGACGCCCAACCGGGCGATGTGATCTGCAAGATCGGGCGACCGGCCAACTACTGGTTCGGCATCTTGGACGGCTTGATGAAGATGAGCAACGACTCATCGGTGGGTTTTTCCATCACCTTCACCGGCATCCCGCCCGGGGCCTGGTTCGGCGA
>CAMCTE010000152.1 GCA_945878385.1 Azohydromonas lata NBRC 102462
CGTCAAGGCTTCGCCGGACATGAGGAATGTGATGCCCGCCCTTTACAAGGGTTTGATCGTCGCCGGCCTGATTTCGCTGGTGGCCTTCTTCTTCGTCACCAAAGCGGTGATGCCCGATGACGCTTTGGGCGCCGGCACCCAGATGCGGCTTTTCGGTGCCTGCATGGTGGGCCTGGTGATGACGGCCGCCATGGTCTGGATCACCGAGTACTACACCGGCACCCAGTTCAAGCCGGTGCAGCATGTGGCGCAGGCCTCCACCACCGGCCACGGCACCAACATCATCGCCGGCCTGGGGGTGTCGATGAAGTCCACCGCTTGGCCGGTGGTGTTCGTGTGCATGGCCATCTACGCGGCCCACGCGCTGGCGGGCCTGTATGGAATTGCGGTGGCAGCCACCTCGATGCTGAGCATGGCCGGCATCATCGTGGCCCTGGACGCCTATGGGCCGATCACCGACAACGCCGGCGGGATTGCCGAGATGGCGGAGTTGCCTGACAGCGTGCGCGACATCACCGACCCGCTGGATGCCGTGGGCAACACCACCAAGGCCGTCACCAAGGGATACGCCATCGGCTCAGCCGGCCTGGCCGCACTGGTGCTGTTTGCCGACTACACCCACGCGCTGGAGGCCCGGGGCATGAACCTGAGCTTCGATCTCTCGGACCACAAGGTGATCGTGGGCCTGTTCATCGGCGGCTTGATTCCCTACCTGTTCGGCGCCATGGCGATGGAGGCCGTCGGCCGAGCCGCCGGCTCGGTGGTGGTGGAGGTGCGTCGGCAGTTCAAGGAGATCAAGGGCATCATGGAAGGCACCGCCAAGCCCGAATACGGCACTGCGGTGGACATGCTGACCACCGCGGCGATCAAGGAGATGATCGTGCCGTCGCTGTTGCCGGTGGTGGTTCCCATCATCGTGGGCTTGGCACTGGGCCCAGCCGCCCTTGGTGGCCTGCTGATGGGCACCATCGTCACAGGCCTGTTCGTCGGTATTTCAATGTGCACCGGCGGTGGCGCCTGGGACAATGCCAAGAAGTTGATCGAGGAAGGCTTCACCGACAAGGATGGCGCCATCCACCGCAAGGGCAGTGAAGCCCACAAAGCGGCCGTGACAGGCGACACCGTGGGCGACCCCTACAAGGACACGGCTGGGCCCGCAGTGAACCCCTTGATCAAGATCATCAACATCGTGGCCCTGCTGATCGTGCCCCTGCTGCCGATGGCCTGAGCACACCCGCGCGGACCCGCACGCTGCGGGCCGAACGAGAGCCGTTCACGCTGTGCAGTGCGCACAGCGTGAACGGTCCCTGTGGCAGCCCCCTTGACTCAGGCACCCCGAAACGGGGGGTTTCGGGACAGGGTAGGCTGACCCAAGTTGTCGAATCACTTACAGTTCAGCCCTGCGATGAGGCTCTTTTTCGCAAATTTGTAACAGAATTACAGGTTCGCTACCCGCGTACCGCAATCGATTGCAAGAGGAATAAGGTGTTGCCCTGAATCGATTGGCGGAGGGGCGGGCTATAGTTCCGATGAAAGAAAGTTACAACGCCGGACTGCAGAAAATGTAGTCGGATGAAGAGTGGTGGCGCCCTGCGGCGCGGTCAGGAGTGTTCAGTGGATTTCGCCCAACAGCAACGCAACCCCAGCCGGCATCTCACGAGCATTGGCATTGTGGTGCTCATGCACCTGCTGCTCGGCTATGCGTTGGTCAGCGGCCTTGCCCGAAAGGTCGTCGAGGTCATCAAGCAGCCGATCGAGACCAAGATCATCGAGGAGGTGAAGACGCCGCCGCCTCCGCCTGAGAACTTGCCGCCCCCGCCCAAGATGGCCCCCCCGCCGCCCAGCTTCGTGCCCCCGCCCGAGGTGGTGGTGCAAGCCCCCCCACAAAACGCCCCCACCATCACCACGACCCAGGTTCGCCCAGTCGAGCAGGCCGTACGCGTGGCTCCTCCCCCAGGGCCGCCAGCCCCGCCGGCACCGCCCGCCCGCGTGGCACCCGCGTTGAATTTCAACGCCTGCGAGAAGCCCGAATACACGACGGCTGCGCGCCGCGCTGAGGCGCAGGGCACGGTGGTGGTGATCTACACGATGGAAACCGACGGCCGAATCACCGAAGCCTCGGTTGAAAAGTCCAGTGGTCCGACCCGAGAGCACAAGCAGCTCGACCGGGCCACGCTGGAAGCCGTGAAGGCCTGCAAAGGCCGCCCCGGCATGGTGGATGGAAAGCCCGAGCGGCTCTCCGGACGCGTGGAGTACGTGTGGAAGCTGGTGGACTGAACCGACCGACACACGAACTGTCTTGAGTGTCGCCAGGGTGGCCATCCCGCCCGGCGTTTTCTGAAAGCAACTTGCGGCACGGCCCCTGCCCTGCCTTGTCTCCCTGGAGGAATCATGTCTGTCACCAACATCCTGCGCCTGGCCTCTTCGGCCGCCATGCTGGCCGCTTCCGGCGCCGCCTTCGCGCAAGCCGCTCCCGAGGTTTCCAAAGAAACCGTCGCCAACCCCTACGGCCTGGAAGCCATGTGGGCCCAGGGCGATGCCGTGGCCAAGGTCACCCTGATCATCATGATCATCATGTCGGTGGGCTCCTGGTACATCATCTTCACCAAGCTGTGGGAACAGCAAAAGCTGTACAAGAGCGCCGACCAAGCCGCTGAGAGCTTCTGGACGGCCGGCTCGGTGAAGTCGGGTGCGGGCACCCTGGAAGAAGGAAGCGCCTTCCGCTTCATCGCCGAGCAAGCCATCAAGGCCGACGAGCACCACGAAGGTACCCTGACCGAGCAGATCGACCGCCACACCTGGATCGGCATGAGCGTCGACCGTGCCGTGGGCAATGTGAACAACCGCCTGCAGGACGGTTTGGCTTTCCTGGCCACGGTGGGCTCCACTTCTCCGTTCGTAGGCCTGTTCGGCACGGTTTGGGGTATTTATCACGCCCTGACGGCCATCGGCATCTCTGGCCAGGCCTCCATCGACAAGGTGGCCGGCCCCGTGGGTGAAGCGCTGATCATGACCGCCATCGGTCTGGCCGTGGCCGTGCCCGCGGTGATGGGCTACAACTGGCTGATCCGCCGCAACAAGTCGGCCATGGAGCGCGTGCGCTCCTTCTCCAGCGACCTGCACAACGTGCTGCTGGCCGGCAAGAAGTAAGCGTCCTGCGGGGGCCATGGGCGCAGCTGCCGTACGGCGGCTGCCCCTTGATCGGCCCCTTCGCAGTTGCAGGCAATCTGAAAGGACAGCCAAATGGCCATGAGTGTGGGCTCGCCCGACGACGACGGCGAAGACCAGATGAACTCCACCATCAACACCACACCCCTGGTGGATGTGATGTTGGTGCTGCTGATCATCTTCCTGATCACGATTCCCGTGGTCACCCAATCGGTTCCGTTGGAACTCCCCAAGGAGCGCAACCTGCCGACGCAGACCAAGCCGGAGAACATCGTCATTGCGGTGGACCGCGATGGTGATGTGTACTGGAACATGGAGCGAGTGCCGGATTCCGAAACGCTGGTCAACCGCCTCAAGGAAAAGAGCGTGTTGGACCCGCAACCCGAGGTGCACATCCGCGGCGACCTCGAGGTGCGCTACGAGTCAGTCGGCCGTGTGGTGGTAGCGTGCCAGCGCGCGGGCATCCTGAAGGTCGGCTTCATCAGCGAGCCGCCAGCCGGCGGCGTCACCCGCTGATCCAAAGGGAGACGAAAAATGGGAATGAATGTAGGTTCCGGTGGCGGTGACGACGAAGTCTTGGTGGACATCAACACCACGCCGCTGATCGATGTGATGCTGGTGCTGCTGATCATGTTCATCATCACCATTCCCGTGCAAACGCACGCGGTGAAGATGAACATGCCGGTGCCCAGCAACGCACCGCCGCCGCCGAAGCCGCCGGAGATCATCCGCATCGATGTGGACTTCGATGGCACGATCGGTTGGAACGGACAGGTGGTGGCCGACCGGGCCGACCTGGAAGCCAGGCTCACGCAAGTGGCGGCCATGCCGGATCAACCCGAAGTGCATCTGCGTCCGAACAAGCTCGTCACCTACCGGTATGTGGCCATGGTCATGGCCAGCGCGCAGCGCCTGGGCGTGACCAAGATCGGCCTGGTCGGCAACGAACAGTTCATGAACTGACGGACGGCCCAAGCCAGGACGCCACAGCCCAAGCCGATGATGCCCCGCATCGTCGGCTTTTTCCTTGAACACTGCTAGAGATCTTCCATGCGCCAGTCTTCTCGCCTCTTCACCCATCTGATGGCCACTGCCGGCCTGTTGGTCGCCCTGGGCGCGCCCGCTCATGCAGACACCGTACGCGCCGAAGTGGGCCGTCCGCTGCAGCAGGCCAGCGAACTGCTCAAAGCCGGCAAGGGCAAGGAGGCGCTGGCCAAGGTGCGTGAAGCCGAAGGCGTGTCAGGCTTGACGCCGGCCGAGCAACTGACCGTCAATCGCATGAAGGCAGCCGCTGCCCAGCGGGCCGGTGAAACACCGGCGGCCATTGCGGCTTTGGAAGCCATCTACCCGCGCGTGAGCGGTACCGAACAAAACCAGGTGGCCGAACAGTTGGCTTCGGCATACGCCCAAGCGAAGAACAACGCCGCGGCCGGCGATTGGCTGAAAAAGGCGCAGGCCAACGGCTACAACAGTGCCACCACCAAGCAGTTGGGCGCCTACCTGCAGGGTGCCAGTGGCGACTACAACGCCATCGCCAAGGACACTGCCGCGGCCGTGGCCGCCGCCGAGGAATCGGGCCGCAAGCCCACGGAAGACGACCTGCTGCGCCTGGCTGATGCCTATCTGCGCACCGGCAACAACGCAGGCAACATCGCCACGCTTGAGAAGCTCGTGGCGAACTACCCGAAGAAGGACTATGTCAACGCCTATCTGGGTCGCCTGCAGCGCAAGCCCGGCTTTTCTGATCGGTTCACGCTGGACGTATTGCGCCTGAAGTTGTCGCAGGGCCTGATCAGCAAGGCCGACGACTACTTCGAGATGGCCCAGCTTTCCCTGCAGGCCGACCAGCCCGCCGAGGCCAAGTCCATCATGGAGCGAGGCTATGCAGCCAAGGTGCTGGGCGTGGGTGCGGAAGCCGACCGGCACAAGCGCCTGATGGAACTGGCCGACAAGAAGATTGCCGAAGGCGGCAAGAGCCTGCTGGGTGGCCTGGATGAGGCCGAGGCGGCCAAGGACGGCAATCAGTTGGCCAAGATCGCCATCGGCCTGATCGGCCTGAACAATTTGGAGCGTGGTGTTCCGATGCTGGAAAAGGCCATCGCCAAGGGTGGCCTCAAGCGCCCTGATGACGCCAAACTGCGTCTGGGGTTGGCCCAGATCAAGAGCGGCAACAAGGCCAAGGGCAATGCCACACTGAAGGGCGTGTCCGGAAAAGAAGGGGCCGCAGAGATCGCGCGCTTGTGGATGCAAGTGGGCGCAGCGGGCTGATCGGTCCTCGAGCAACACCCCGACGAACCCGGCCATGCGCCGGGTTTTTCAATGGGACTGCGCCCACACGCCAGGCACCGACCCGCAGCCCGGCGCGAGACTCTGATCCAATATGACCATGGATTCCCAGCTGCCCGATTTCATTAAAGCCCTTGGCGGTGGCGTGTATGCCGTCGACACGGGTTTCCACCGGCCCCGTTTCGACGCCGCGTACCTGATGGTGCAGGCCGGCCGTGCGGCCTTCGTCGATACCGGAACGAACTACAGCGTGCCGCGCCTGCTGGAAGCCCTGTCTGCGTTGGGCCTGGACCGCAGTGCAGTGGACTATGTCATTCCCACCCATGTTCACCTGGACCACGCCGGCGGCGTGGGCCTGTTGATGAGTGAACTGCCACTGGCCACCGCCTTGGTGCATGAGCGTGGCGCGCGCCACATGGTCGACCCGACGGCGCTGTACATGGGCGCCACGGCGGTGTACGGCGCTCAGGAGATGGAGCGTTCCTATGGCCGCTTGTTGCCGGTGCCGGCCGAGCGGGTGCAGGCCACTCATGACGACATGACGCTGGACTGGTACGGGCGAAGCCTGCGCTTCATCGACACGCCCGGCCATGCGAGACACCACCACTGCCTGTGGGACAGCGCCACACGCGGCTGGTTCACCGGCGACACTTTTGGCCTGAGCTACCGGGTATTCGACACGGCATCAGGCGCCTGGGTGATGCCCACCACCACCCCCGTGCAGTTCGAGCCCGAAGCACTCAAGCATTCCATCGGACGCTTGGTGGAAGCGGACCCGCAATGCGTCTATCTCACTCACTACAGCCGCATCGATCAACCGCGCCACCATGCTCGGCGCCTGCTGCGACTGATCGATGAGATGGTGGAAATAGGCCACACCCACGCGGCGAAGGCCGCGCCTGAGCGGCATGAGGTCTACAAGGCGGCACTGCGAGAGTGCCTGCTGGCCGACCTGCGCCGGCACGGTGTAGCCCCGGCACTGATTGACGACGGCACCGCAGACGACTGGCTGGCCTTGGATGTGGAACTCAACGCACAGGGCTTGGCAATCTGGATCGACAAGCAGGCACAGAAGAGCGGATCAACCGCGCAAGGCTGATGCGGCTTTGGCCAGCGCCGTGATGCCGGCCCAATCGCTGGCGTCCATGAGCGAGGCCGGTGTAAGCCACGAGCCGCCGCACACGCGCACATTGGGCAAGGCCAAAAATTCGGGCGCCGACTGCACCGTGATGCCCCCGGTGGGGCAAAACACCACATCAGGGAAGGGCCCGGCCAAGGCCTTGAGCATCGGAATGCCGCCGGCGGCGGTGGCCGGGAAGAACTTCAGGAAC
>CAMCTE010000153.1 GCA_945878385.1 Azohydromonas lata NBRC 102462
CAGTCCTGGAACAGAAAAATGCAAGACCCGTGCCTCACCCCTTCCCCCCTGGCCCACACGCCAGGCCTGCCGCGCCGCCTGGCCGCGCAGTTCCTGCGTGCGGGCTTCGAGGCCCTGGCCGCCGTGACCCTGCTGGGTGTCTGGGCGCCTGCGGGTGCGCAGGCCCCGGGCAGCGCGGGCGCCACACCGGCCCGCCCCGCTGCGGCGCCCAGCGCCGGCCTCACCGACCAGGCTGCGCGGTGGTTGTCGACCCAATTGAAGATGCCGGCCGACCGCATCACGGTGCAGGCACCCGACCCACGCTGGCAAATGCCCCAGTGCCCGGGCGGACCCCGCTTTGACACCCCCTTCAGCAACGCCAACACGGTTCGGGTGCGCTGCGACGCGCCGCAGTGGCAGGTGTTCCTGCGCGCCCAATGGCCAGAAGAGACGCCGCCTGTGGCTGCGGCACCCATGCCGCCCGTGCCGCGACCCGACACCGGCCACGCCGCCTCCACCCCCCCGGCACGGGAAACCGCCCGCCCCCCTGCCGAACCCCGGCGCGCCCTGATGCTCACCCGTGCGGTGGGGCGTGGCAGCCTGCTGTCGCCTGCTTCGGTGGAGGCGACTCAAGTGCCGGCCCGCGAAGCCGATTCCTTGCTTATCAGTGATGCACAGTTTCTGGACCAGATGGAAGCGGTGCGCGACTTGCCCGCCGGCGTGCCCTTGCGGCAAACCGACATCCGCCCCGCCGTATTGGTGCGGCAGGGGCAGTCGGTCACGATGACGGTCGGCCAGGGCACGGGCTTTACCATCACGGTGCGGTTGGAGGCCCTGCAGGATGGGCGCATGGGCGACCGGGTGATGCTGCGCAACAGCGAGTCCGGCCGAACTGTCAGCGGCGTGGTCACTGGCATGAATGCCGCCAAAGGCGCATGATGAACAGGATTGGGAGCGATTCAAGTTTTGGAAACTCGGGTCGATCCTTCCAGGGAGAGATTCCGGGAAACGCAAAAATCACCATTCCGGACAACGGCCACAAGGCCGGGAAAGCGAGCACAACATGACCGATCCGATCAACACCTACAGCCGTCCCCTGGGAACGCCCGGGGTCAACGCCAGCCGTTCGACCCAGCGCCAGGACGGCGCCAAGGGGGCCTCGGAAGCCGGCGCGCGGATCGCCGAAGGGCTGGGAGGTGCCCCCCGTATGCCGCAGGAAGAACAACTGGAGCTCAGCGCCACCGCGCGCCGCAGCATGGCCGACCCCAGCTTTGACCGCGCCAAGGTCGATGCCATCAAGAACGCCCTGCGCGAAGGCACCTACCCGCTGGATTCGCGCAAGATCGCCGAGAGCTTTGTGGCGCTGGAGCGCCTGATCGACGACTGACCTTTCGCCGCACCGCGCCCCATTCATGAACTCGCCTTTGTCCAGCGCCAACATTCCCCTGGCTGAAACGCTGGTAGGGCAGCTGCATGCGCTGCTGGAGTCGGAGTTTGAACAGCTCAAGACCGGCGAAATGGACACCCTGGACGAACTGCAGGGCCGAAAAATGGTGCTGTTGGAGCAGTTGGCGCAAGTGGCGCCCGGCCAATCACTGGGCGGCGGCGAAGTGCCCGAAGCCTGGCAGCCCTTTGCTGAAATGGCACGCAACTGCCGGTCGCTGCACCAGCGCAATGAAATTCTGGTCTCGCGCAAGCTGGACGCCGTGCGCGGCGCACTGACCGCGCTGCAGGTGTCGGCCGAGGGCCTGATTGACGAAACCTACGACCGCAAGGGCCGCCTGTCCTGGGGGCCAGGCCGGCGCCGCACGCCGCAAAACGCCTACCAGGACGTTTAGGCCATCGGGCCGCGGGCTTGTGGCCCCAACTGCTGCTCGTCGCCGGGTTTCAAGCCCCGCAGCCAATACACCCACGACAGAATGACAGCCACCGCGGCGTAGAGCTCCGGTGGTATTTCCTGTTCCAACTCCACCCGAGACAGCAGCGCCACCAATTGGGGGTCCTGCGCGATCCACACGCCCTGCTCCTGCGCGCGCCTCAAGATTTCCCGCGCCAGTTCGCCCTCGCCTCGCGCCACCACCATGGGCGCCGGGTTCAACCCATACTCCAGCGCCACGGCTTGCAGGCGTGAACCGGCGCGCGCGCCAGGGCTGCCGGCTTCGCCTTGGCCGGTGAACCGTGGGGGGCGGCGTGGGCTCACGCTTGCATCTCCTGGGGGGAAAAGGCCACCTCACCGGTGGAGGGCGCGCCGGCCACGATTTCCAGCGAAGCCAACGACAGCCCGCTTTGCGTGAGGTTCAACCGCAGCGCGCGCGAATGTTCGCGCGCCTGTTCGGCCACCTCGGGCCTCAGGGCCCACATGGTCAGCGCCACGCGGCGGTCTTGCGAGACCTGCGTGCGCAGCCACAGCGGGCCCAATTCGCTGTGCGCGGAATGGACATCCACCACGAAGGGCGGAGGTTCTTCATCGCGGCGTTGGCGTTCGCGAAAAATTTGCAGCGCCACCGGCCCGGCGTCTGCGAAGGGGATCACCAGCGACAAGAGCACCTGGCCCTGCATCTGGGCGCTGAGGGAATCAATCTGTGAACGCTCCAGCGTGTCCACCGACCGGCCCAAGGCACCTTCCATACCGGGGGATCCGGGCGGCAGATTGCGCAACAGGCGGCGCAAGGCCACCTTGAGGTCTTGGTCCAGCCCCACCGCGCCGGCCAGCAAGGCGGCCTCGGTGCCCAGGCCGCTGCGCGCCAGGGCTTGCTGCAGGGCCGCTGCGCTGAGGCCCCCCATGCGCGGCAGGGCGGTGCCCAGCATGTCGGCCAAGCGCGAAGCCAGGGCAGCCGGTGGTGCACCGCCGGGCTGGGCGGCCTCTGCGGCCAACTCGGGCTGTGAAAGGCTGTTCAGCAGGCGCAGCAGGCCGGCCCAGGCAGGCGCCTGCTGCAGCAGCCGCGCCAATTCAGCGGAAGCACCGGCCCCGGCGCCACCCAGCACGCCTTGGGCGGCCGCAAAGGCCTGACCGAGGCTGTAGGGCGCGGGTGGCTCGCGCGAGACCGTCAAAAGAGCTCCAGCACCCGATGACGATGAAGGGGCAGGAGCCGCCGCCGGTGCAGCCGCCACCTGTGCTGCGGCACCAGTCTTCACCGGCCGCAGCAGAATGTGCCCACCGGGCATCAGCATGGCCATCAGGTCTTGGGTGGTGCCGGCGGCCCAGCGCCAGTTGGAAGGCAATGGAAAGGCTTCCAAGGCGGTGGGCAGGCCCGAGCGCTGGCCGGCAGGCCACAAGACGGAAAACGCCGATCCGGCGTTGTCGATGACGGCCTGGACCACCTGGCCGTTGCGCAGGCCCAGTAGGCGCGCCTGCTCGGCGTCGATGATGGGGCCTCGGCCTTCGAGGTAGATGGGCTCCAGTCGCGGGCCCGGCCCCACCGGGTCCAGCGACTGGATCACGGGTACCGAACCCAGCCCTTGCGGGCGGCTGCTGCGGCCCCGCCACCCACAGGGCCGTCGCCGGCCGAAGCCGATTCGCGTGCAGCGATCACCCGCCCGAAGGCGTGCTGCACCTGGTCATCGGCGCTGGGCAGCTGCAACCGGGCGCCGGCCAAAAGCCGATGGCCTGCGCCCGGTGCGAAGGCCTGGGGGTTGAGTTGGCGCGTCAGCTCACGTAGCACCTCCACCCGCAGCGGAGAAGCGCCCAGGTGTTGGCGCAGGATCTGGTCCAGGCCTTGGCCACGGCTGACCGTCACCATCAGCCGCCCGGTGCCGGCCATTTCAACGGCCACTGCCGTTGCGGGGCGCCCAGCCGGGGCAGCGGCAAGGGCTAGGGCGGAAGGGGCGGAAGGGGCGGAAGGGGCGGAAGGAACATTGGCGCGGCCCACAGGCGAATTCAACAGCGTGTCCAAGGCCGCCTGGGGGCTGGGCCTTTGCACCGCTGATGCGGGGGTGGGCTCCAGCCCGCCGGCCCAAACCCCTACAGGCCACAGCACCGCTGCCGCCATGCGCCAACCCAAGCCCTGCAGAGCCGTCGCAGCCGCAGTGTGAAGCTTCATTTCACAGACTCCTGTCGGGCAGCCAGCAAGGACGCACCATAAGGGATGGCCAACCAATTCTGAGAGCCGGCCAGCGACACCTTCGGCCCGGCCACCTGGCGGGCCTGTGCGCGCTGCCCTTGCACCTGCTGCACTTCCAGCAGGGCCAGGTGCGGTGCGGAGTCGGCTTCCAACATGCGGCGCGGTACATGGCGACCGTCCACCAGCACCAGGCGGTCGCCGGCGCGCAGGCCGGCGTCCTGCCCGGCCATCAGGGTCACCACACCCTCGCCTTGGCTGCGTGCCTCAAACACCAGCGGCTCGCAATCCAGCGTGCCCTGCACGGATTGCCAGCGGTGGGCCACTTCGCGGGCCAGATGCGCACGCACTTCATCGCCCCACTGCCGGGTGGGCCGCTGCGAGGCGTCCACCACACCGGGCAATTCACTGTGAACCAGCAGGATGGGCGCTTCGCCCGCACGGGCCAGGCTCCATTCCAGGCGCAGCGTCATGGCCTGGCGGTCGGATTCGGCCCAGCCCACCCACCCGCGCGCACGAGATTCCCAATTCATCCTGCGCGACCCGCTGACCGACGCATCCCAGCCTGGTGTGGCGCGCACACGCACGCTCAGCACCATGGGCGAGCGGGGCTGGGGTACCGACCACAGGGCCTCTTCGTAGCGGTTGGTGGCCACGGGCAGCAAGGCCGCATCCAGCGGTGAACCTTCGGCACGAGCCTGTGCCCGCAGCGCCGCTTCCACCCACTGCGCGGCCTGGGCCACCAGGGCGCCGGCGTGGGGGTCCAGCACCTGCGCGGCCTGCACCCGCAGGGTCACAGGGTGGCGCCAGGCTTCGCCGGCGGACTCATCCCGGCACACCGGCTGCTGTGCGGCGCGCGCGTCGGGCTTGCTGCCGGCCGCCACATCCACCACGGCCTTGGGCTCCTGCCCGTCCATGTATTCCAGCACCCGAACGCCGCGCACCTGCATGTCGGTGCGGAACTGGCTGGCCTCCATCAATTCACCGCGCTCATTGACCCACGAGGTGGCGCTGACGCGCGTGTTGGAGCCCATCGCCTTTTCAATCAGGGCCTCACGAATGGCCTGCAGCTGCGACTCGGCGGAATTTCTTGCACCGGCGGGCTGCGCCTGCGCAACATTCGGAAGCCCCAGCACCGCCAGCAACGCCAGTGAAACCAGCGCGGCGCATGGGCGCAGCCTGCGCTTCCAAAAGGCTTGCCCGAAGTGTGCGCGGCTCATCTGCGGCTCCTGGGTTTCAGCGCTTGCGCGAGGCCACTTGCGTCAGGTACAGCGCCCGCAGGTCACGCACCACGGCGCGGTCCAGCGAGAGGGTGGTTTCATAGGTGTCGTCTCCCACCGGCGTGATGCTGACAACCGTTGCGCCGTGGATGACGCCCTCCACCCGGGCACGGAAGGTGTCGTTGAGCACGGTCATGTCGGCCACGGTGGTGGTGGCGTCCAGGTACTGACCATACACCTGCTCGGTCAAGGAGCGGTAGGCATCGAGCTTGGAAGCACGAATGGCCATCAGGCGCTGCTGCGCGGGGTTGCGGTGGTTCTGCACCGCGATGACCGCATAGCCGGTGGCGGTGATGGACTCGCGCTTTTCAACAATCGGCGAAATCAGGCTGGCTGGCCCGGTGGCGCGGCCCGCTTCGCCGGCATCCAGCGTCTCTTCCGGCGCCGAAACCAACCAGGGCGCACGCAGCGTCACCATCTGCCCGCGGCCCGCGCAGCCCGCCAAGGCCACCATCACCACCGCCAAAGCCCCGCATGTTGCGGTTCGCCACCAGTTGCTCATTGCCACTCTCCTGTCGGGTTGGGCGCCGCCTGCACACACCCTGCGCGCTGCGGCCTCACCATGGGAATCGACCCCAAAGCGGGTTTCTTGAACCCACCGGCGCCCCCTCTCAAGTGGGGAAAAAGTCACACAAATCGGGGCAATCCCTAGTCAGTCCGCAGGGGAAATTGATTGACTTTGATATTTTTGTAAGTAAATTTGACCCCAAGCAATCATTTTTTTCATCTTTCGTGTCCACCACCACCCATCCCCTCATCGGCAGCGGCCCCACCATGGGTGCCTTGCGCCGCCTGATCGCCACCGTGGCCCGTTCCCAGGCCAATGTGCTGATCAGCGGGGAAAGCGGAACGGGCAAGGAGTTGATTGCCCGCGCCCTGCACGAAGGATCTGACCGCCGCAACGGCCGCTTTGTGGCCATCAACTGTGGCGCCATTCCGCGCGAATTGATCGAAAGTGAACTCTTTGGTCACCGCAAGGGTGCCTTCACGGGCGCCGTGGTCGACCGCGTGGGCCGCTTCGAGCAGGCACACGGCGGCACCATCTTCCTGGACGAAATCGGCGACCTGCCGCTTGAAATGCAGGTGAAGCTGTTGCGCGTGTTGCAAGAGCGCGTGGTGGACCCGGTGGGTTCCCTGCAGCCCACCCGCATTGATGTGCGCGTGATTGCCGCCACCCACCGCGATCTGGAAGCTGAGGCGGAAGCCGGCCGCTTCCGCGAAGACCTGTACTACCGTTTGAATGTGCTGCCGCTGTTGTCGCCGGCCCT
>CAMCTE010000154.1 GCA_945878385.1 Azohydromonas lata NBRC 102462
GCCTTGATCTTGATGGTGGCGCCCGTTCGGGGGTTGCGGCCGGTGCGGGCAGCGCGCTTGGTCACGGAAAACGTGCCGAAGCCCACCAGGGACACGGTACCCCCCTTCTTGAGGGTGGTGCGCACACCGCCGATCACGGCTTCCAGTGCACGGGCGGCGGCGGCCTTGGACAAATCAGCCTGCTTGGCGATGTGTTCGATCAGTTCACCTTTGTTCACAGTATTCTTCTCCAGTCTATTCGGGGTGCAGGCGCTCGGCCTGCGGAAATCGTCTTGTCCGCAACACCCATTCTGTTCGGTTGCAATTGGCGCGAAGCCAAGGCTGCGGGAGCCGGATTCTAAGTCCGGGTTTCAAGGTTTCATGCGGCCTGCAGACCATAAAAGTCCGGTTGACAGCCATTGCCTGTATCGGATAGCGCGCGTGGCCGTTCAACTGCGCTGCACCAGGGCCACACCGGCCGCCGTCATCGCCACACCCAACAGCAGCCCCCAACTCAGGGGTTCGCCGAACAGGGCCCAGGCCATCAGAGCCGTGCAAGGCGGCACCAGGTAGAACAAGCTCGTCACCTTCATCGCGGCCCCACGCTGGATCAGCAGGTACAGCAGGGAACTGGCGCCCATCGACAAGGCGAGCACCGACCAGGCCAGGGCCACCACCATCTCGGGGTGCCACACCACGGCCTCCGTCTCCAGCATCGCCAGGGGCAGGCTCACGACCAGGGCGGCACCGGTTTGCACCAGGCCCGCACTGCGTGCATCCGTAGGCCCCACATAGCGCTTTTGGTACAGGGTTCCGGCGGTGATGCTCAACAGGGCCATGACCGCCAGCCCGAGGTTCATCCCATGGGCCTCGCCCAGGCCCAACTTGTCCCACACCACGACCAACACGCCGCACAAGCCAAAAGCCAGACCCAGCCACTGCACGGGCCTCACCCGACCGTGCCCGCCCTGCCACTCGATGAAGATGGCGGTCAGCACCGGCTGCAAGCACACGATGAGGGCGGCGGTGCCGGCCGACAAACCCAATTTCACGGCGCTCCACACGCCCCCCAAATAGCCGGCCTGCAACAACACGCCGGTCACGGCCAGGTGCAGCCAAGCCTGCCGAGTGGTGGGCCACTGCGCGCGAGCCCAGAACGCCCAGGCCGCCAAGCCCAACATCGTCAGCCCGTAACGCCAACACAGGAAGGTCAAGGGCGGCGCGTGAGGCATGCCCAGGCGTGCCACCACGAAGCCCGTGCTCCAGATCAGCACGAACACCGCCGGCATCAAGGCCACGAGGTCCAGACCGCCCCCCATGGGCTCGGGCTTGTTCAACACACTCAACTCGGGGCCACCGTTCGTTCAACGGGCCTTGGCGCGGATTTCAGGGAGGGCCTTGCGAAGGTAATACACCATCGACCAAATCGTCAGCACGGCGGCCGCATAAATCAGCAGCGTGCCCCAGAAGGCCGTGTCGATCAGGCCCAACAGAAGGCCGTCGTACAGCAGGAAGGGGATGGCCACCATCTGCACCGTGGTCTTGAGCTTGCCCACCACATGCACCGCCACACTTCGAGACGCGCCGATCTGGGCCATCCATTCGCGCAGCGCGGAAATCGCAATTTCGCGACCGATGATCACCAGCGACACCAGGGTGTCCACCCGCCCCATCTCCACCAGCACCAAAAGGCAGGCGCACACCAGGAATTTGTCGGCGACAGGGTCGAGGAAGGCCCCGAAGGCCGAGGTCTGGCCCAACTTGCGCGCGAGGTAGCCATCCGCCCAATCGGTCAGCGCCACCGCCACGAACAGGATGGTGGCGGCCGCGTTGCGCGTTTCGGCCGGCAGCGGCATCGCGAACACCACGATGATGACTGGAATGGCCACGATGCGCAGCCAGGTCAACATGGTCGGAATGGTGAAGAACATCGGCTGATCCTACCGGGAAGTCGACAAGTCAATCATCCAGCGTGCGCGGCTTGAAACGGTCGTCATAAGCGAAGAGGAACACCTCGGTGTAGGCCCAAGGCTTGGGCAGATGCGCCACCGGCGGAAACGGCGCTGCGCGGCGCACCGCATCAATGGCCAGTTGTGTGGTGTTCTGCGCGTCTGCGGGTTTGGGCCGGCGCTGCACCTTGATCTGGCGCACGCTGCCGTCCGCATTCAATTCCACCTCCAGGATGGGAATGCCCTTCAGAGGCTCGGGCACCGAGCCCATGAAGGTGCGCTCGGGGTTGGCTTTGACAAGGCGCTGCGCGGCCATCCGGTGGTACTCACGCCAGTCCCGCGCCAGCGTCTGCGCGGGCTTGGGCTCGGGATCCTTCACGGCCGATGGCGGGGGTGGCGGCGGCGGGGCGGGCGGCGTGATCGGCGCACGCGTCGGGGCGCAGGCCGTCAACAGCGCAGCGGCGATCAGCATGACGACCGGCATGACCATCGGTATTGCCCTGGGGGCCACGCGAGATCGAACTTCAATGCAAGGCACGGTAAATCTCCTCGGCCAAGGGACGCGAGATGCCCTCGACGCTGCACAAATCTTCCACGGACGCGCCCGCCACGCCGCGCACGCCACCAAAACGCTGCAGCAGCCGCGCCCGTTTCTTGGGGCCCACGCCGGGAATGTCTTCCAAGCGGCTGCCACCCGTGCGGGTCTGCGCCCGCTTGGCCCGCATGCCGGTGATGGCAAATCGGTGCGCTTCATCGCGAATCTGGGCCACCAACATCAGGGCTGCGGAATCAGCTCCCAAATAAACCTTTGGGCGCCCATCGGCAAACACCAGTTCTTCCAGGCCCACCTTGCGGCCCTCGCCCTTTTCCACGCCCACCAAAAGGGACAGGTCCAGGCCCAGCTCCTCAAACACCTCACGCGCCACGCCCACCTGCCCCTTGCCACCGTCAATCAGCACGATGTCGGGCATGCGCGCTTCATCCACCTTGGCATAGCGCCGATGCAGCACTTGCCGCATCGCGGCATAGTCGTCGCCACCGGTCACACCGTCGATGTTGTAGCGGCGGTACTGCGCGCTTTGCATCTGGTGATTCTCGAACACCACGCAACTGGCCTGCGTGGCTTCGCCCGCGGTGTGGCTGATGTCGAAGCACTCCACCCGCAGGCGGTCCAGGTCTTCGGCGGCCAGGTCCAGCGCTTCACTGAGTGCGCGGGTGCGCTCGCGCTGCGAACCCTCTTCGGCCAGCAAGCGCGCCAATGCGATCTGCGCATTTTTCTGCGCCATCTCCAACCAGATGCGGCGCTGTTCGCGCGGTTGGTGGGTGGCATGCAATTTCACACCGGCATGCTCCGACACCAACGCCAGCAACTCGCGGTCGACCGGGTGGCTCGTGATCAGTTGCGGCGGCGCGGGCAACTCCAGGTAATGCTGACCGATGAAGGCCTCCAGCACGCGGCTTTCAATTTCCACCATCGAGGAGGCGGCCAAAGCAGCCCCGTCCTCCACATGCGCCGGAAAGTAGGGCCGGTCACCCAGGTGCCGCCCGCCCCGCACCATGGCCAGATTCACACAGGCCCGGCCGCCCTGCACCTTCACCGCCAGGATGTCCACCTCCTGCTCAAGCGAGGACAGGCTGCTGGCCTCCACCGATTGTTGGTGCAGCACCCGCGACAGCGCCGTGATCTGGTTGCGCAGCTCGGCGGCTTGCTCAAACTCCAGCGCCTCGGCGTGCGCCATCATGCGCGATTGCAGCCCCTCAATCACATGCTGGGTTTGGCCCAACAGGAAGCGCTCGGTGTCGGCCACATCCCGCGCATAGTCCGCTGCGCTGACGAGGCCAACGCACGGGCCTGAGCAGCGCTTGATCTGATGCAGCAGGCAGGGGCGGCTGCGGTTGGAGAACACCGAGTCCTCGCAGGTGCGAAGCCGAAAGGCCTTCTGGATGAGTTGGATCGTTTCCTTCACTGCCCAGGCGCTGGGGTAGGGCCCGAAGTACTTGTGTCGGCGGTCCACCGCACCTCGGTAGTAGGCCATGCGCGGAAATTCGCCAGTCACCAGGCGCAGGTAGGGGTAGCTCTTGTCGTCTCGGAACAGGATGTTGAACTTGGGGTTCAGCGTCTTGATCAGGTTGTTTTCCAGCAGCAGGGCTTCGGCCTCGCTGCGCACCACGGTGGTTTCCATGCGGGCGATGCGCCCCACCATGTGGCCAATGCGGGTGCCGCCATGGTCCTTCTGGAAGTAGCTGGTCACGCGCTTCTTCAGGCTGCGCGCCTTGCCTACATACAGCACCTGCCCCTGCGCGTCGAAGTACCGGTAAACGCCCGGCAGAGACGGCAGCGCAGCCACCTCAGCCAGCAACTGCTGCCGGCCAGGCGCCATGGCAGGCGCGTCCTCAGACGCAACCTTGGGCGGTCCATGGGGTGTGCTCTCGGGCGTATCGGGGTTCACGAACAGGCGCTTTGATTTCGGCGTGATTGTGCATGGCTGGAGTGCAGGAAACCGGGCTTCGGATAATGCCCCGATGCCTGCGCATGAAGCCGATCACGCCTATGCCCCAACGGGGACGCTACCGCGTTGGCGATGGGACCTGTTCTGCCGCGTGGTGGACAACTACGGCGACCTCGGTGTGTGCCGCCGATTGGCCCAACACCTGGCCACCAGGGGTCAATGCGTTCGCCTTTGGGTGGACGATGCCGCGCTCCTGCACAGGATGGCCCCCGAACTGCCTGCCGCTGATGCGGCCTTCTGGCGTGCCGGTGCGGCAGGGGTGGCGTGGGTCCATTGGCAGGACGAGGGTGATCAGGCGCTGGATCCCGGTGATGTGGTGGTGGAGGCCTTCGGGTGCGACCCACCGGCGAGCTTTGTGGCGCGGATGGCCCACAGGGTCAGCATCTCAGGCAATGCCCGAACGACCTCGACGGACGCGATGGCCGCAACCGCCGCGGCACCTCGGGCGCACGACATCGGCCACCGAGCCCCTCAGGCGCCCGTCTGGCTCAACCTCGAATACCTCAGCGCAGAAGACTATGTGGCGCGCAGCCACCGCCTGCCCTCTCCACAAGCCAGCGGGCCGGGCCGGGGTCTGACCAAATGGTTCTTCTACCCCGGCTTCACCGCCGACACGGGCGGCCTGTTGCGGGAGCACGACCTGCCCGAGCGCCGCGCCGCATTCGACCGCGACGCCTGGTTGCAGGGCTGGGGCCTGCGGGCCACCGACGAGCGGCGGCTGTCGCTGTTCGCCTACGAACAGGCGCCGCTGGAGGACCTGCTGAAATCCTTGGCTGAAGAGACCCACCCCGCGCATTGGCGGCTGATGGTGACGCAGGGGCCTATGCAGGCCCGCGCCCAGCATTGGCTGCAGGCCCGGCCGGCCGCAGCGCAACGAATCGGCATCACCGCATTGCCCTGGCTCAGCAGCCAAGACTTCGACCACTTGCTTTGGGCCTGCGACTTGAATTTCGTGCGGGGTGAAGACTCGCTCGTTCGCGCCCTATGGGCCGGTGCGCCATTCGTGTGGCAGATCTACCCTCAGCATGACGGCGCCCACGCTGCCAAGTTGCAGGCCTTTTGGGCCTGGCTTCAGGCCAGCGCCCTGAACCCGAATGCGGAACATGCCACCGGCCAGCCCGCCCATTGGGCCCGCACCGTCCACCCCTGGTGGCAGGCCTGGAACCAATTGACCCCCTGGCCTTCAGGCGCTGCCTGGCCCTGGCAGTCCCAAGTACCGTGGCGCCAGGCCGTGTCTGAGGCCCGCAACACCCTGCTCCGACGCCCCTCGCTGGCCCAGGCGCTGCTCGATTTTGTGGCACAGCAACGCCCACCCGGTTAGAATCGTGGGTTAACCGAAATCCGGACCCCACTTTTACACCATGAAACTCGCTCAAGAAATCCGCGCCGGCAATGTGATCATGCAGGGCAAGGACCCGATGGTTGTGCTCAAGACCGAATACAGCCGCGGCGGCCGGGGTGCGGCCACCGTGCGCATGAAGATGAAGAACCTGCTCAACGGTGGCGGGGCCGAAGTCGTCTTCAAGGCCGACGACAAGATGGACCAGATCATTCTGGACAAGAAGGAGTGCACCTACTCCTACTTCGCCGACCCGATGTATGTGTTCATGGACACCGAGTACAACCAGTACGAAGTCGAGAACGAGAACATGGGCGACGCCATCAGCTACCTCGAAGACGGCATGCAGGTGGAAGTGACCTTCTACGACGGCAAAGCGATTTCCGTGGAACTGCCCACCACCGTGGTGCGCGAAATCACCACCGAGCCGGCCGTCAAGGGCGACACCTCGGGCAAGGTGATGAAGCCGGCCAAGCTGGTGGGAACCGGTTTTGAGATCGCCGTGCCGCTCTTCGTGGAGAACGGCGACAAGATCGAAATCGACACGCGCACGCACGAGTACAAGAAGCGGGTGTAACGGCACGGGTTGAGCCGGATTCAACGAAAACCGCAAAAAAAGGGGCGCCGCTGGTGTCCCTTTTTTGCGCCTGGGGCCTCCTCTATAGGGTCCCAAGCGGCCTCAGCAGCTCAGGGCCCTACAGGGTCGGACGTGCCCACGAGCTTGATGGAAACATCGTCGATAGCCAAGCCGTCGTCCGAAC
>CAMCTE010000155.1 GCA_945878385.1 Azohydromonas lata NBRC 102462
CGCAGCTTTTCGTAGCTGGTCCACTGCGGGTTGCGGCCCTGGTGGTTGGCGCGTGCGCGCAGCACGAAGTTCACGATCTCGTTGCGGAAATCCTTGGGGTTGGCGATGCCCGCGGGCTTTTCGATCTTCTCCAGTTCGGCGTTGAGCGAACCGCGGTCGAACACCTCGCCGGTGTCGGTGTCGCGGTACTCCTGGTCCTGGATCCAGTAGTCGGCGTAGGTCACATAGCGGTCGAAGTTGTTGTGGCCGTATTCGCTGTAGCTCTCCAAGTAGGCCGTCTGGATTTCCTTGCCGATGAATTCGGCATAGCGCGGCGCGAGTTGTTCCTTGATGAAGCCGATGTACTTCTGCTCGGTATCAGCCGGGAACTGTTCACGCTCGATCTGCTGCTCCAGCACATACATCAGGTGCACCGGGTTGGCCGCCACCTCGGTGCTGTCGAAGTTGAAGACCTTGGACAAAATCTTGAAGGCGAATCGCGTGGACACGCCGTTCATGCCTTCGTCGACGCCGGCGTAGTCGCGGTACTCCTGATGGCTTTTGGCGCGCGGGTCGGTGTCCTTGAGGTTCTCGCCGTCGTAGACCTGCATCTTTGAATACAACGAGGAATTCTCGGGCTCCTTCAGCCGCGTAAGGATGGCGAACTGGCTCATCATCTTGAGCGTGCCCGGCGCACAGGTGGCATCAGAGAGTGATGAGTGGCGCAGCAGCTTCTCGTAGATCTTCACCTCTTCGCTCACCCGCAGGCAGTAGGGCACCTTCACGATGTAGATGCGGTCCAGGAAGGCCTCGTTGTTCTTGTTGTTGCGAAAGGCCTTCCACTCGCTTTCGTTGGAGTGGGCCAGCACCACGCCGTCAAACGGAATGGCCCCGAAGCCTTCGGTGCCCTTGAAGTTGCCTTCCTGCGTGGCCGTGAGCAGCGGGTGCAGCACCTTGATCGGCGCCTTGAACATCTCCACGAATTCGAGCAGGCCCTGATTGGCCAGGCACAGGCCACCGCTGTAGCTGTAGGCGTCGGGGTCGTCCTGCGCATAGCTTTCCAGCTTGCGGATGTCGACCTTGCCCACGAGGCTGGAGATGTCCTGGTTATTCTCGTCACCCGGTTCGGTCTTGGCGATGCCCACCTGCTTCAAGATGCTGGGGTGACGCCTGACGACCTTGAACTGCCGGATGTCGCCGCCGAATTCTTCAAGGCGCTTCACCGCCCAGGGGCTCATGACGCGGTTGAGGTAGCGGCGCGGGATGCCGTATTCCTTTTCAAGAATTTCGCCGTCTTCGGCCGGGTCGAACAGGCCCAGGGGCGACTCGTTCACCGGGCTGCCCTTGATGGCATAGAAGGGCACTTCCTGCATCAACTGTTTCAGGCGCTCGGCAATCGAACTCTTGCCGCCGCCCACAGGCCCGAGCAGATACAAGATCTGCTTTTTCTCTTCCAGGCCCTGCGCGGCGTGTCGGAAATAGGACACCACCTGCTCGATGGCTTCCTCCATGCCGTAGAACTCGGCGAAGGCCGGGTAGATCTTGATGACCTTGTTGGCGAAGATGCGCGACAGGCGTGGGTCGTTGCGCGTGTCGACCATCCTGGGCTCGCCGATGGCCCGCAGCATGCGTTCGGCTGCGGTGGCGTAGGCCAGGGGGTTGCGCTTGCACTCGGCGAGATACTCCTCGAGCGTGAGCTCTTCCTCGCGGGTGCGTTCGAAGCGGGCGGCGAAATGTTGGACCACATCCATGTCGGACCTCCTTGAGTCTCGTGTGAACCCGTGCAAGGCGCATGCCAGGCTTTGGGTCTGGGAAGTTCTGATGGAGTCCCGGCTTGACTGGGCCCGGGCGCCATCAGAGCTTTCCGTGGAGCGTTTCGGCGGTACGGGGTGGCCGTGAGGCTCACCATGGATGAGTGCTCATCGTGGCACAAGGTTCGCTGCGTCTGCAATTCGGCGTGTGCAGAGCCCACACCGATTCGTCGAGTTCACAACGACCGCTTGATCTGCCGCAACAGGCGGCGTACAACCCTTGGTTGCGCAGTGTGCGGGTGATCTGGCTCAGGCGAAAGCCTGCAGCGTGTAAGGGCCTGCAACGGTTGCAAGCAGGGGAGACATGGAAAGATACGAGCCGATGCGCCGCCGCTTGCTGCGGGCCGCATGCAGCACCATTGCGGCCGCTTGGGCCGCACCGTCCAGCGGCGTGACAGTGCTGGACAGCACTTGGCGAGCCGAAGGAGGCCGCCGCGGCCGCGAGGCGCAGGGCCTGCGAGCCCATGTTCGGCTGGCGACACAAGCGCAGTTCCGCCCCGTTCTGGCCTTGGCCAGCGACGGCAGCAGTTGGGGTGAGGCCTCCTGCACTTGGATCGGCAACAGCGCCCAACACGCCTTCCTGCTGACCGCGGCCCACATCTTCGAAGACCGGCCACGGCCCGACGACTACCAGGTGCGCGGCATCGATGGTCGCGCGCACATCCCCGACCGGGTGTGGGTGCATGAAGAGTGGAACGGCGAGGTGGACGAACGGGCCGGCTTTGACCTGGCCGTTCTGCGCCTGCCCATCACACTGAGCGGCATGGGCCCCGCACCTGCGCTGTACACCGGCGACGGTGAAATCGGGCGCCTCATCACCTTCGTGGGCTATGGCATGCGCGGCACCGGCAGCACGGGTGAGGACGAACGATTCTCCACAGACGGCACCAAGGCCGCCGCACAGGGCGTGGTGGATGAATGGGTGGGGGTGAAGAAGCCCCGCCGCGGCGAAGACCGGGGCAACACCCTGGGCATCTTCATGCCCAAAGAAGACGGCAGCATCCCCAATCACTTCGGCGGACCCGAGCGGCCCGTTACCCGCCTGGTGGGGTTGTTGGGGGCGGGGGACAGCGGCGGCTCGGCCTGGATGGAATCAGGCGGCGAGTGGGTGATCGTGGGCGTGAATTCGAATGGGGACGGCAAGGCCGGCTACGGCGATTCGTCCTGGTTCACTCGCGTGTCTTCGCATCGGAAGTGGATCGGTCGCCTGTTTCCCGGGGCGCGGTTTGCTGCGCCCCCGGCCAATGAGCCAGGGCCGTCCTACTTGTTCAGGCCCGGGCGGTTGTAGCGGCCGAAGGTGCTGCGGGTGGGGCCTGCGGCCGCACGAAAAGCCGCTTACAGCGGCCGCACCGTGGACAGGATACGGTTGATGGCGCCCATGTTCTTGGAGGCGCCGTCCTTGGATATCCAGAATGTCGTGACCAGCACGCCGCCCTTGACCGGGGTGAACATGAAACCGACGCGGGCCGGGCCGTATTCCTTGTGGTTGGCATCGTAGAAAAGGATGTCCGAAGCGATGCCGCCTGCGGCGCCCTTGTCTTCCTGTTTGCTCTTGGCGTTGATCCGCACGCCATGTTCCTTGATCAGCCAATCGATGTTCTCATCGATGACTCCATCGAGGTCTTTTTCCGACTTTGCGAATTCGAAAACCAAGGTGGCCACGCCATCGGGGGACTCGGCCATGACACCCTTGGGCAGAGTCTCCGGGCTCCAGGAATCGGGGATGTTGATCGACACCGCAGGGCGGTTTTCGGGGAAGCGAATGACGCCGGCCTGTGCTGCCAGGACGGTCAGACTCAGGGCGGCAACGGTGAACAAGCGCGGCAGTTTCATGCGACCTCTCCTTGGGATGGGAAGCCGACAATCGCTGTTCAATCAGGCCGCGTGAATCCCTCATATGAGGGTGTGATCACCGCACACCGCCCGGGGGTCAATCGCTCGCCAAGCCCAAGCGCTGCAGCAAGCCGTTGAGTTCTTCGAGCGAACCAAAACCGATCGACACCTCGCCGGCCTCTCCGCGCCTGGTGCGGCGCTGAACGCGAATTTCCACCGGCGCGGCCAAGTGGTCGGACAGCACTTCCTCGATGCGCGCGATGTCGCGGTTCTTGCCGGCATCCGCCGCGGCCTTCGCCGACTTGGTGGTTTCGGGCTTGAGCGCCCGTGCGGCCAGGCGCTCGGCTTCGCGCACCGACAACTTGCGCGCAGCCACCTCCTGCGCCACCAGCACCTGCCGCGCGCCGTCCAGCGGCAGCAGCGCGCGCGCATGGCCCATGTCCAGGTCGCCGGCCATCAGCATCTGCTGCACCTGTGGAGCCAGATGCAGCAGACGCAGGAGGTTGGTGGCTGCGCTGCGCGAGCGGCCCACGGCCTGCGCGGCCTGTTCGTGCGTGAACCTGAATTCCTGCACCAGGCGCTGCAGGCCCTGCGCTTCTTCCAGCGGATTGAGGTCTTCCCGCTGCATGTTTTCCACCAGGGCCATGATGGCGGCCTGCTGGTCGTCAACCTCGCGCACGAGCACGGGCACCTCATCAAGCCCGGCCAACTGGGATGCCCGAAAGCGGCGTTCGCCGGCGATGATCTCGTAACCGCTTTCGCCCACCGGGCGCACCAGCAGGGGCTGCATCACGCCCTGCGTGCGGATGCTCTCGGCCAGTTCATACAAGGAGCCTTCATCCATCACCCTGCGCGGCTGGTACTGGCCCGGGCGCAGCTGCGCAATCGGCATGGTGCGCAGGCCCTTTTTAGCGTCCTGGGCTTCGTCTTCGGCGCTGCGCGTGGGGCCCAACAGGGCTTCCAGGCCCAAGCCCAGACCTTTTTTCTTGGTGGCCATGGTGGATAGGCAGTGAGATTCGGGAATCGACCGGAGATTGTGCCGTCACGAAGGCGCCGCGGGGCTGCCGTATCCTTGAGGGTTTGCACGGCTGCACACTGGTCTGCGGCGGCGTGTCGGCATCACAGCCCAGGCTGGCGCGCATTTCCACCGGTGCGCGGCCGGGGCCTGGCATCCAAGGAAGAAAGACGATGAACCCGCGCTACACCGTTTATGTGGACGGGCAGGAAGGCACCACCGGACTGCGCATACACGAATACTTGGCCGCACGGCCCGACATCGAGGTGCTGCGCATCGACGCCGACAAGCGCAAGGATGTGGCCGAGCGGGCACGGTTGCTGAATGCGGCCGATGTGGCCTTCCTGTGCTTGCCGGACGCCGCCTCGCGCGAGGCCGCGGCCCTGGTGACCAACCCCAAGACCTGCCTGATCGACGCCAGCACGGCCTTCCGCACGGACCCGGCGTGGGTGTTTGGCCTGCCGGAACTGGCTGCCGGGCAGCGGGCGGCCATCCGCGGCTCCAAGCGCATTGCCAACCCAGGCTGCCATGCCTCAGCCTTCATCCTGCTGCTGCGTCCGCTGGTGGACGCCGGACTGGTGGCGCCCGGGCATGGCATCACCGCCACCTCGATCACCGGCTATTCGGGCGGTGGAAAGAAGATGATCGAGGAGTACGAGGCTGCGGCCCTGCCCGGCGGAGATGCGGCCCTGAGGGCGCCCCGGCCCTATGCCTTGACGCTGGCACACAAGCACATCCCGGAGATGATGGCGCACACCGGCTTGCAGGTGGCACCGGTGTTCATGCCCATCGTCAGCAGCTTCTACAAGGGGCTGTGCGTAAGTGTGCCGCTGCACTTGTCGGCCCTGCGCGCGGGCACGAACGGTGCAGTGCTGCAGGAGGTGTTGGCGCAGCGCTATGGCGGTGAACGCTTCATCCGCGTGATGCCGCTGTCGGACCCGCAGACCCTTTCAGGCGGCTTCTTCGATGTGCAGGCCTGCAACGACACGAACCGGGTGGATGTGTTCGTGTTCGCCAACGGGGATCAGGCCGTGCTGATGGCGCGGCTGGACAACCTGGGCAAGGGCGCCAGTGGCGCGGCGGTGCAGGCGATGAATGTGCACCTGGGGTGCGAGGAAGGGTTGGGGCTGTAGGCCGCTGGGTCAGCGCATCGTGCCGATGCGCTGCACCATTTCCTGGGCGAAAGCGATGTAGGCCTGGGCGCCACGGGATGAGGGGTCGAACACCACCCCGGCCTGGCCGTAGCTGGGCGCCTCGGCCAGCCGTACATTGCGCGGGATGACGGTGTCGAACACCTTGTCCTTGAAGTGGGACTTGAGTTGTTCGCTGACCTGCTGCTGCAGGGTGATGCGCGGGTCGAACATCACCCGCAGCAAGCCGATGATCTGCAGTTCGCGGTTGAGATTGGCGTGCACCTGCTTGATGGTGTTGACCAGGTCGGTCAGGCCTTCGAGGGCGAAGTATTCGCACTGCATGGGCACCACCACACCATGGGCGCTGCACAAGCCGTTGAGGGTGAGCAGGCTCAGCGAAGGCGGGCAATCGATCAGAACGAAATCGTAATCGTCGGCCACCGCAGCCAAAGCCTGGCGCAACCGGGTGTTGCGGTGGTCTAGGCCCACGAGTTCCACTTCGGCCCCGGCCAGTTCGCGGTTGGCGGCCAGCACATCGTAGCCGCCCTTTTCGCTGCGACGGCGGGCCTGGGCGACGCCGGCTTGCTCCAACAGCACATCGTAGACGCTGAGTTCCAGCGTGCGCTTGTCCACGCCCGAGCCCATGGTGGCGTTGCCCTGCGGGTCGAGGTCGACCACCAGCACGCGCTGGCCAATGCGGGCCAGGCCGGCTGCC
>CAMCTE010000156.1 GCA_945878385.1 Azohydromonas lata NBRC 102462
CCCGCCCAAGGGGGCCGCAAACCCGCCCGCCTCAGAGCCCCAGGGCGGCGATGCCGGCCTTGGCGATCTGTGCATCTTCGGCCGATTTCACACCGCTGACCCCAACAGCCCCGATGCAATGCCCGTTGGCCATGATGGGCACCCCGCCCTCCAGCATGGCGTCGATGGTCGGAGCGCTCAGGAACGAGGTGCGGCCCTGATTGATGATCTCTTCGTAGATTCGGCTCTCACGGCGGCCCAGGGCTGCGGTGCGTGCCTTGCCCGGGGCGATGTGCGCGGAAACCGGTGGTGCACCGTCCAAGCGCTGCAGCCACAGCAGATGTCCGCCGTCGTCGGTGATGGCGATCGTGACGGCCCAGTTGTTCTTTTGCGCTTCGGCCTCGGCCGCCTGGGCCACGCGCCGCACATCTTCAAGGGCCAGATAGGGTTTGGTGTTCATGGTGTGGGTCGGAAATGTGACAAAACCCCAGTACTTTAGTGGATAGGCCAGAAGCCCCAAGCGGAACTAAACTCGCAGTTGTTTGTCCAAGTCGGTGTGGCATCTGTTTTCAGGCGCCATAAGCAACCAAGGAGCATTGCAAAATGAACGAAGGAATCCAGACGGCCTATGGTTTTGGCGGCGCGGTGTCCACACCGGCGCAACGCAACCGGGTGCTGCGCAACACCTACGCCCTGTTGGCGCTGTCGATGGTGCCCACCATCCTGGGCGCATGGATCGGCGTGTCCACCGGCGTGATGGCCCGCATGGGCACCGGCATGAGCGTCATCCTCTTCCTGGCCGGCGCCTTCGGTTTCATGTTCGCCATCGAGAAGTTCAAGAATTCAGCCCTGGGCGTGGGCCTGCTTCTGGCCTTCACCTTCTTCATGGGCCTGATGCTCTCGCGCATGCTGTCCGCCATCCTGGGCTTGTCCAATGGCGCCAACCTCATCATGTACGCGTTTGGCACCACGGCTGCCGTGTTCTTCGCCATGGCCAGTCTGGCCTCGGTGATCAAGCGCGACTTGAGCGGCATGGGCAAGTTCCTGTTCGTGGGCGCCATCATTCTGCTGGTGGCAGGCCTCATCAACATCTTCGTGCAGTCCAGCGTGCTGATGATGACGCTGTCGGTGATTGCAGCTGGCCTGTTCTCGGCCTACATGCTGTACGACCTCAAGCAGGTGATTGACGGTGGTGAAACCAACTATGTAAGCGCCACATTGGCCATCTATCTGGACATCTACAACGTGTTCCAAAGCCTGCTGGCCTTGTTCGGCATCTTCGGCGGCGAGCGCGACTGAGCTTTTCGCCTCTGATGAGCAAACGCCCGCAACTGCGGGCGTTTTTTCTTTTCGGATCGGTCTGTTGATGGCGTTGTGGTCGGCCTGCGCGTTTGCGTCAGCCCGCTCAACCCACCGGCTCAAGCCGGCCAACCGAACGGGGGGTCGCGCTCGAATACCGCCATGCTTTCCACATGCGCGGTGTGAGGGAACATGTTCACCACACCTGCATGGGTGCAGCGGTAACCCGCCTGGTGCACCAGCAGGCCGACATCGCGTGCCAGGGTGGCGGGGTTGCAACTGACATAGACGATGCGCCGCGGGGGCTGCCACCCGGGCGTGGCCCGGGGGAGCGCCGGCGCAGCGGCTGACGAATCACCTTCGGCCGCAGCGGCATGCGGGTCGCAAGCCCTGATGGCGTCGGCAAGCGCTTTGCACAGCGCCAGCGCGCCTTCACGCGGCGGGTCCACCAGCCACTTGTCGGCCGATCCGTCGGCCATCAGCTTCTCGGGCGTCATCTCAAAGAGATTGCGCTCGGCAAAGGCGGTTTCATCTGCGCAGCCATTGAGCGCGGCATTGGCACGTGCCCGGTCCACCAGAGCCGCACTGCCCTCGATGCCCAGCACCTGGCGCGCCGAGCGCGCAATGGGCAGTGTGAAGTTGCCCAGACCGCAGAACCAGTCGATCACGCGCTCGTCGGGCCCGGGCGCCAACAGGCGCAGCGCGCGGCCCACCATCACGGCGTTGATGCCCGCATTGACCTGTGTGAAATCGGTGGGCTTGAAGGGCATCACCACGCCGAACTCCGGCAAGCGGTACACGAGGTCGGAGCCGGCTTCCCCCTGACCACCCAAGCGGTGCACCGTGTCAGGGCCCTTGGGCTGCAGCCACCACTGGATGCCCGCCTCGGCGTGGGCCGCCGCAAAGGTCTGCAGCCGCTGCACATCGGCCGCGGGCAAAGGCACCAGATGGCGCAGCACCAGTGCAGCACTGGGCGCATAGGAGCCATCCGACAGGCGCCGCTCTCCCACCGCAAGTTCGATCTGCGGCAGGCGGTCGCGCGTGTCCCTTGCACCGACCAGTGCGCGCAGCGGCATCAGCAGCCGGCTGATGGCGGGCGGCAGGATGGCGCAGGTGGCCATGTCCGCCACATAACGGGACTGCCGTTCGTGAAAACCCACCAGCACGACACCTTTGGCCGGCACATGGCGCACCGACAAGCGTGCACGGTGGCGGTACCCCCAGGCAGGCCCCTGGATGGGCCGAAGGATCTGCTCGGGTCGGACCTTGCCCAGGTGGGCCAGCTTGTCTTCCATAGCGCGTTGTTTCACCGCAAACTGCGCGGTGGCTTCCAGGTGCTGCACCTTGCAACCGCCGCAGGCGCCGCGATGCAGACCGAAATGCGGACAGCCAGGCGCCACCCGCAGGGAACTGGCCTGGGCGATTTCATGCACCTCGCCCTGTTCCCAGTTGTTTTTGCGCCGCTGAATCAGGGCGCGGACAGTTTCGCCGGCCAAGGCCCCTTCGATGAAGACCACCTTGCCTTGCGCATCGTGCGCCACACCCTGACCTTCGAGGTCCAGGGACTCCACCTGCAGCCAATCGGTGGGAGTGGGCGGCGCGGCATGGCGCCTCATCGGGCGGGCAGGTAGCGTGCCGGGTCCACCGGCTTGCCGTCGCGGCGAATCTCGAAGTGCAGTTGAACGCGCTCGGCATCGCTGCTGCCCATCTCGGCAATCTTCTGACCGCGCTTGACCGCCTGGTCTTCCTTGACCAGCAGGGTTTGATTGTGGGCGTAGGCACTCAAAAAAGTACCGTTGTGCTTGAGGATGACGAGGTTGCCGTACCCGCGCAAGGCCGAGCCGGCATACACGACACGGCCATCGGCCGCGGCCAGCACGGGATCGCCCGCCTTGCCGCCGATGTCCAGCCCCTTGTTTCGCTGTTCGTCAAAACCCTGGACGACCGCTCCGGCAGCCGGCCATGCCCAGTTCACATCGCCGGATGAGGCCTCTGCGGCAGATTCGCGACTGGCCTCTGCCCCGGTGGCGGACGCCACAGCGCCGCCTGCGCGTGGAGGTGCCGACACTGACGGCGCGCCGGCTGTGCTGGAGTTGCCGGAACTGCCGACACCGCCGACACCGCCGACACCGCCAGAAGGGCCAGCCACCGAGCCGGTGGCAGCCGCACCGGCCACCGGCGGCCGATCGGCGCGCTCCACGCGTTCGCTGCGTTCACCGGCCTTGGCCACCGGCCGCGCCGGGCTTGCCTCCGGGCGCACGCGAAGCACCTGACCCACTTCAATCAGGTTGGGCTTGTCGATCTGATTCCATCGCGCGATGTCGCGCCAGTTCTGGCCGTGGTCCAAACCGATGCGAACCAGGGTGTCGCCCGGCTTGACGGTGTAGTACCCCGGCTTGCCTGCGTTCGAAGCAGCGTCGGTGCTGGCCCCCACGCCGCTGGAGGTGGCGCTGCCCACATCAGGGGTGGGCACACGGCTGGCCGTCGAGCCCGCTGGCGCACGGCCGATGGGCCGGTCTTCCACCACGACAGTGCGGCTGGCCTTGGAGGCGCAAGCGGCCATCACCAAGGCCAACGCGGCCAGGAAGGCCGACAGCATCGTGCGTTTGAATGACAACGAGAGGTGCGCTTTCATCGTGAAGGGAAACACCGCAACGCTTGGCGATGCAGGTTTATTGCGCCCCGGATTTTAGGGGCACGAAGTGCACCGGTTCATGCAGCGTGCGGGCCCAACCTTCGGCATGCCGATCCACCACCAGCAGCATGTGGCCACCATGTGCGTCGGACTGCACCGGCGCGACCAGACGCCCGCCTACCGCCAGTTGTTCCATCCATGCGGCGGGGATGTCGTCACCACCGGCAGCGGAGATGATGCTGTCATAGGGCGCCGAGGGACCATGGCCCAGCATCCCATCGCCCCAGATCAACATGAGCCGCTGCGCGCGCCACGGAGCCAGTCGCTGACGGGCCTGTTCGTGCAAGGGCTCCAGGCGTTCGATGGACACCACTTGGCGGGCCAGGAGGCACAGCAATGCCGCCTGGTAGCCGCATCCGGTACCGATCTCCATGGCCCTGCCCAGGTGCCCGAGCTCCCGCGCGCGGCTGCCTTCATGCAACAGGCTGAGCATGCGCGCCACGACGGATGGTTTGGAAATGGTCTGACCCAAGCCTATGGGTAGGCTGGTGTCTTCATAGGCCTGTGCAGCCAAGGCCGAATCGACGAACAGGTGGCGCAGCACCTGGGACATGGACTGCAGCACGGGCTCGCAGCGAATGCCGCCAGCTTGTAGGCGCTGCACCATGCGCAGCCGCACGGCGTCGGAATCAAGTCCCACGCCTGACGGCGCGGCGCGGCGCGCGGCATCCTGGGCCGCCTGCTGCACGGGGCGCTGTGGCCGCAGCACATGGCCCCTTGGGGTGGGCCCCGGCGCCGGTACCGCCGACGCCGGAAACCGGGGTTTGCGAGCCGTTGGCTGGCCGGGGCCGCTCATGCCCCGGGTGCGGTGTGAGCGGCAGCCAACGCCCCCAGGGGCGTGGCCCAGTCACCCAGGCGGGCATGGTCTGTGAGGTCCACCTGCAGCGGCGTGATGGATACGGCGCCATGGGTGGTGGCATGAAAGTCGGTACCGGGCCCTGCCTCTCGTGCATCGCCGGCAGGACCGATCCAGTAGATGGGTTCGCCGCGCGGACTGGTTTGCCGGATGACGGGTTCGCTGGCGTGCCGCCGACCCAGCCGCGTGATGCGCCAGGGCAGCGCGGCCGCGTCGGCACGGTTGGGAATGTTCACATTGAGCAGGAAGGGCCGGCCCAGCAGTTGTTGGTCGATCACGCGCTGCACCACTGCACGGGCGACCGTGGCCGCGGCCTGCAATTCGCCCCAGCCCTTGTCAACCTGCGAGAAGGCGATGGACGGCACCCCGAAGAGGAAGCCTTCCATCGCAGCGGCCACGGTGCCGGAGTACAGCGTGTCGTCGCCCATGTTGGCGCCCTGGTTGATGCCGGAGACCACCAAGTCGGGCTTGGGCAAAAGGCCCGTGAGCGCGACGTGCACGCTGTCCGACGGCGTGCCGTTGACATAGCGAAACCCATTGGCCGCCGTGTAGACCGACAAGGGTCGGTTCAAGGTGAGCGCGTTGGAGGTGCCGCTGGCGTTCTGTTCGGGAGCGATCACATCGATCGTGCCCAAGCCTTGCATGGCCTGGGCCAGCGCAGCGATGCCGGGAGCGAGGTAACCGTCGTCGTTTGCGATGAGAATATGCATTGGTGGATTGTAGGCAGGTGCAGCGCCTGCGGCGGCGGCGATTGCCGTGACCACAAGATCGGGAACACGATGACGATGCATGGATGGCTTTGCGAGAACCCCACCGGGGCGGACCAGCTTCAGTGGAAGGCCCTGAGCCTGCCCGATCCGGGCCCGGGGCAGGTGCGGGTGGCAGTGCATGCAGCCAGCCTGAACTTTCCCGACCTGCTGACGGTGGAAAACAAGTACCAGATCAAGCCTCCCCTGCCCTTCGTGCCGGGCGCAGAATATGCGGGTGTGGTGGAAGCCCTGGGGCCTGGGGTCACCCACCTTCGCGCGGGCCAGCACGTGGCGGTGATTGGTGCGGCCGGCGGCTTTGCCACGCACGCGCTGACCGCCGCGAGCCAGTGCCTGCCCATGCCCTCCGAAGTGCCCTTTGAGCATGCGGCAGCGTTTGCCTTCACCTATGGCACCACGCACCATGCGCTGATGGACCGGGCGCAATTGAAGGCCGGCGAAACCGTGCTGGTGTTGGGTGCGGCCGGCGGTGTGGGCAGTTCGGCCATCCAGGTGGCCAAGGCGGCAGGCGCGCGGGTCATCGCCGGTGTGTCCAGCGACCACAAGGCCGCCTTTTGCAGGGGGCTGGGTGCCGACGAGACGATCAACTACGCCCACCAGGACTTGCGCGAACAGCTCAAGGCCCTCACGGGCGGCCGCGGCCCTGATGTGGTGTACGACCCGGTGGGCGGCGCCTTGGCTGAGCCGGTGTTCCGCTCCATCGCCTGGCGCGGCCGCTACCTGGTGATCGGTTTTGCCGGCGGTGCCATTCCCGCCCTGCCCTGGAATCTGGCCCTGCTCAAGGGTGC
>CAMCTE010000157.1 GCA_945878385.1 Azohydromonas lata NBRC 102462
CACCCATGCGCGAATTCATGTTGCGCCAAACCCGGCAAGGCGATGTGGAATTGTTCGCCCGCATGGCGCAACTGCCCGCCGAGGTCAAGGGAACCGAAGTGCCCATGCGCGTGCTGGTTCCGGCCTTCGTCACCAGCGAACTCAAAACGGCCTTCCAGATCGGCTTCCTCATCTTCGTGCCCTTCCTGATCATCGACATGATCGTGGCCAGCGTGCTGATGTCCCTGGGCATGATGATGCTCAGCCCCGTGCTCGTGGCCCTGCCCTTCAAGCTGATGCTGTTCGTGCTGGCCGACGGATGGAACCTGCTGTTGGGTTCACTGGCCGCCAGCTTTGCCACCCAATAAGGACACTCCATGGACGCTCAACAAGTCTTCACCTTTTCGCAGCACGGACTGTGGATGCTGCTGATGATCAGCGCGCCCATCCTGTTGACGGTTCTTGCGCTGGGCTTGGTCGTCAGCGTCTTCCAGGCCGCCACCCAGATCAACGAGGCCACGCTGTCCTTCGTGCCCAAGATCCTGGGCGCCGTGGCGGTGCTGGCCATCACGGGCCCATGGATGATCACCACACTGGTGGAGTACCTGCAGCGAACCCTGCAGTCGATCCCCTCGGCAGTGGGCTGAACGCAGTACCTGCGCATGATCGCCTTCACCGAGGCGCAGATCCTGGCTTGGGTCACGCCCATTCTGTGGCCTTTCATCCGCATCCTGGCGTTGCTGTCGGCCATGCCCGTGCTGGGGCAGCGTTTGGTGCCGGCGCGGGTGCGGGTGGGTTTGGCCTTCGTGGTGGCGCTGTGCGCTCAGGCTGCGCTGCCCCCTCAAAGTGCGGCATTGGGCGTTCCGCTGGATTCCATGACCGGCTTGATGATGGTGGCGCAACAGGTTTTCATCGGTCTGGCCTTGGGCTTCGCCGTGCGGGTGGTCTTTGCGGCCGTGGAGTTCGCAGGCGAATTGGTGGGCCTGCAGATGGGGCTGAACTTCGCCGGCTTCTTTGATCCATCCACGGCCACCCAAACCACCGCCACATCGCGGTTTTTCGGCACGCTGGTGGGCTGGCTCTTCGTCATCGCCAATGGTCACATGCTCGTGATGATGGCGGCGGTGCAGAGCTTCACGGTATTCCCGGTCAGCCCTGAACCCCTGGCGTTTCTCGTTCAGGTGACGCCTCTGACTTGGGGGTCGGAAATGTTTCGCCTGGGCCTGTGGATCGCCCTGCCGCTGGTGTCGATGCTGCTCTTCGTGAACCTGGTGCTGGGCATCATCTCCCGCGTGGCCGCGCAGATGAACATCTTCGCCATCGGCTTTCCCATCACGCTGGGTGTGGGCCTGACCGGACTGATGCTCACGCTACCGCTGATGCAAACACCCTTCATGCACGCGCTGGAAGTGATGCTGCAGCGCTTCAGCTGAATTCGGCGCTATTTGGCCCCCACCGAAAACCATTTGATCTCGACATAGTTGTCGGCCTTGTGGGCCGGTGTCACATGGGCGCGCACCGCCCAAGGGATCACTTGCCGATGCAGGGGGATCACCACGATGTCGTCGCGATAGGCCTTCAGTGCGGCCTTCACCAGGGCTTCGCGCTTGGCAGGGTCGCCCTCCACGCTGGACTTCGCGGCCAAGTCATCTACTTTATCGTTGCGGTAGTTGCCGTAGTTGTAGGCACCGATGCCGCCTGAGCCACGGTTGCGGTACAGCGGCGTCATGGAGGTTTCCGCGTCGGTGATGGCCCCGCCCCAGCCCAGCATGTAGGCACTGGTGTCAAGCTTTTCAATCTTGGGGAAGTAGGTGGTGCGCGGCATTGCGTTCACCCGCACCTTGATCTTGAGTTGGGCCCACATGCCGGCCAGGGCAATGCAAATCTCTTCATCGTTGATGTAGCGGTTGTTGGGGCAGTCCAGGGTGAACTCGAACCCTTCCGCGTAACCAGCCTCAGCCATCAGCGCGCGTGCCGCTTTGAGGTCATAGGGCAGGCGCTTTTCAAGTTCCGCGTCGTTGTAGGCAGCCAGCGGCGAGGGTGTCAGCGCCCCTGAGGGAACACTCAAGCCGTTCATGAGCTTGGTGCGAATGGTTTCGATGTCGATGGCTTGGTACATCGCACGCCGCACGCGCAGGTCTTTGAAGGGGTTCTTGCCCTTGACGCTGCTGTACTGGAGTTCTTCGCGCGCATGGTCCAGCCCGATGAAGACGATTCGGTTTTCCTGCCCGTCCACCACCTTCACACCCGCCGTGTTGCGCAGGCGCGCAATGTCGCGCGGGGCGGGGTCGTGCACGAAGTCCAGTTCGCCGCTGACCAGGGCCGCCAACCGCGTCGCGTCGTTGGTGATCGGCGTGAACACCGATTCCTGCACATTGCCCTCGAAGGCGCCCCAGTAGTTGGGGTTGCGCTTGTGCACCGTGCGCACACCCGGCTGACGCTGCACCAGCATATAAGGGCCGGTGCCGTTGGCATTCATGGAAGCATGGCTTTCCTCACGGTTCTTGAAATCCAGCGGCTTGGTGACCTTGTGCTTTTCGCTCCAGGCCCTGCTCATCATGGGCAGGGTTTCAATGTGCTGCAGGAAGATCGGGTTCACATTCTTCAGGCGGAACTCCACCGTCAGGTCGTCCAGCTTCACCGGTTCTCCACAGGCCAGCGCATAGGCATTGAGCTGCGAGGTGGGCGCCTGGGCGCGCTTGATTGAAAACACCACATCATCCGCGTTGAAGGGCGTGCCATCATGGAATTTCACCCCGGTGCGCAACTTGAAGCGCCACACGGTGGGCGAGACCTGCTGCCAGCTCGTGGCCAGGGCCGGGGTGAGCTGCAGTTGACGGTCGCGTGAGAGCAGCCGCTCATACACCTGCGCATTCATGATGTTGGTCATGAGCTCGTTCTGCGAATGCGGGTCCATCGTCAGCGGGTCGCCGCTGCTGGCCCAGCGCAGGGTTTGGGCCTGGGCCTGTTCCGCCCAGCCCAGGCCGCACAGCAGCACCAGGGTGCCCACCACGGAACAGGCCGCCGCGCGCGCATGGCGCCAAGAGTTGCGCTTCATCAAGAATTCCTCAGTTGGATGCGGGGTAACCTTCTTCGGCCAAGGCAGCCTTGACCGAATCGGCCGATGCGCTGGTTTCCACCGTCACCTTGTGGTGCGGCAAATCGGCCTGTACGCGGGCGGCAGGGTCCAGTTGCTGCACCACTTGCGTGACCGTCTTCACGCAGTGGCCGCAGGTCATGTCAGGCAGGGTCAGTTCGATGGTCATGGCCCACTCCGGTGAAAGTTTCGAGCACAGTCTACAGTCGCCCGCAGCGTCACGAATGTCCCCTCCCACCACTTGCAACCCATGGCCATCATCGAACTGACGCTGGACATCCAAGGCATGACCTGCGCCAGTTGCGTGCGCCGGGTGGAGAAGGCCTTGGCCAAGGTGGAAGGGGTGAGTGAATGCAGCGTCAACCTGGCCACCGAGCAGGCGCACCTGCGCATCGGAGATGCACCCACCCCGAATGACAAGCGTGGGCTGTTCGGGCTTCAGATGGCGCGCGCGAACCCACAGGCTTCGGTCACAACGAGTGCAACGGCCGAAAAGGCCATACAAGCCGTGCTACAGGCCGTGCAGAAGGCGGGCTACGAGGCCTGCGTGCACCAAGACGACAACCAGCCGGCCGCAGCCACGGACCAAGCGGGGTGGAAGGTGGCGGTCGCGGCCCTGCTCAGCATTCCCCTGGTACTGCCCATGCTCCTGGCGCCCGTTGGCCTGCATGCGATGCCACCGGCTTGGGTTCAGTTCCTGTTGGCCACACCGGTGCAGTTCTGGCTGGGCTGGCGCTTCTACCGGGCCGGCTGGCATGCCGCACGCAGTCTCAGCGGCAACATGGACCTGCTGGTGGCCATTGGTACCAGCGCGGCCTATGGTCTCAGTCTTTGGTTGTGGGCCCCTTGGGCTGCTGCGCCCGCCACCGCCCATCAGGCCGCGCACGCACAACCCCCGCAACCTCATCTCTACTTTGAAAGCGCCGCCGTGGTCATCACCCTGGTGATGTTGGGCAAATGGCTGGAAACGCGGGCCAAGCACAAGACCCTGGCCGCGCTCGAAGCCCTGCGCGCGCTGCGGCCTGAGACTGCCCTGGTGATGGTGGACGGCCAACCCCAGGAGCGGCCACTGAAAGCCCTGCAACGGGGCGATGTGGTGATGGTGCGGCCTGGCCAGCGCGTGAGCGTGGACGGTGAAATCACCGAGGGCCGCAGCCATTTGGATGAATCGGCCATCACCGGCGAAAGCCTGCCCGTGCCGCGCGAGGTGGGGCAGCGTGTGATCGGCGGCACGCTCAACGGCGAAGGCCTGCTGCTGGTGCGCACCACCGCGCTGGGCGCCGAAACCGCACTGTCGCGCATCGTGCGCTTGGTGGAACAGGCCCAGGCCCGCAAGGCACCCATCCAACAGACCGTGGACCGGGTGAGCGCGGTGTTCGTGCCGGCGGTGATGCTGATCGCCCTGTTCACCCTGATCGGCTGGCGCCTGTGGGCGCCTGAAGCGGCCTGGGAAGGCGCCATCGTGCACGCCGTGGCGGTGTTGGTGATTGCCTGCCCCTGCGCCCTGGGCCTGGCCACCCCTGCCACGCTGATGGTAGGCACTGGCATGGCTGCACAGCTGGGCCTTTTGGTGCGCGATGCTCAAGCCTTGGAACTGCTGCGAGCCGTGAAGGTGGTGGCGCTGGACAAGACCGGCACGCTCACGCAAGGGCAGCCCCGCTTGGTGGAATGCGTGGCAGCGCCAGATCGTTTGGAAGTGGGCGCGGCCATGGCATTGGCCGCAGCACTTCAGCAAGGCAGCGAACACCCATTGGCCAAGGCCGTGCGCGATTCAGCCGCTCAGCAAGGCTTGAGTGTGGCCCACGCCTCGGCGCTGGTGGTGGTGCCCGGGCGCGGGCTTCAAGGCACGGTTGAAGAGCACAGCACCCTGCGCTTGGGCAGCACGCGCTGGATGCAGGAACTGGGCATCGATCTTCGCCCCGTGCAAGGCGCCATCGACGCCGCGCTGGCGCAGGGGCGCACCGTGAGCGTGTTGGCTTCTGATTCGCATGCGCTGGCAGCCCTGAGCTTTGGCGACACCCTGCGCCCTGAAGCAATCGAAGCCGTGGCCACCCTCAGGGCCCTGGGCGTGCGCTGCGTGATGATCAGCGGCGACAACGAAGCCGCCGCCCGCGCCATTGCACGGGAGGTGGGTATCGACGATGTGCGCGCGCCGGTGCTGCCCGCCGAAAAGGCGCAAGCGGTGCAGGCACTGCGGTCGGGCCTGCAACCCGGTGAGCGCGTGGCCATGGTGGGCGACGGCGTGAACGACGCGCCAGCATTGGCCGCCGCCGACATCGGACTGGCCATGCCCGGCACCGATGTGGCCATGGAAACCGCGGGCATGACCCTGCTGCGCCCTGACCTGCGATTGATTCCGCAGGGCATCGCCCTTTCACGCGCGGTGACGCGCAAGATCCACCAGAACCTCTTTTGGGCCTTTGCCTACAACGTGGTGGGCATTCCGCTGGCGGCCTTGGGCTTCTTGAGCCCGGTGGTGGCAGGCGCGGCGATGGCGGCGTCCAGTGTCAGTGTGATCAGCAATTCGCTGCTGTTGCGGCGGTGGCGGCCGCCCACCTGATTCATCGCAAGGCGCCAAGTGCCGGCGCATGCATGAAAAAGGGCCGCAACCGCGGCCCTTTGTCCACAAACCGTCAACGGACGATCAGCGCGTCTTGCTCTGCGGCACCGTCTTCAAGTCCCCCGGCAAGCTGCCAATGTAGTTGGCCATGGCCTTCAGCTCAGCCAGGCTGAACTGCTTGACCTGCGCGCCCATGATGGCGTTGGCGCGGCCCAAATTGGCGTTGCCTTCGGTCTTGTAGGCCTTCAGCGCCACGTAGAGGAAGTCCGCGTGCTGACCGGCCAACTTGGGGTAGCTGGGGTCGATGCCCTTGTTGAAGTTGGCACCGTGGCAAGAAACGCAGGCGCCCTTTTGCAGCAAAGCGGCCACGTCTGCACTGGGTTGCTTGGCCGGTGTGTCGGGCACATTGGCCGGCTTGTCCTGCCCGTGCTGGGCATAGTAGGCAGCCAGGTCGGCGATGTCCTGGTCGGTCAGTGAGGTGGCAATACCGCGCATGGTGGGGTGCTTGCGCTCGCCCTTTTGATACGCCACCAGGGCATTGGCCAAGTACTTGGTGGTTTGGCCCGAAATCATCGGCACCTTGTGGATTTCAGGGAAGCTGGCCTGGTAGCCCGGGATGCCATGGCAGCCGATGCACATGGCCACCTTGCCTTCAGCGGCCTTGATGTCGCCCTTGAGTTCCTGTGCGTGGGCGGTGCCCGTCACCGACACGAAGCCGGCCAGCGCCAGCAGGGAAAGCATGTTC
>CAMCTE010000158.1 GCA_945878385.1 Azohydromonas lata NBRC 102462
GAGCAGATGGAAAGGGGCGCCCGCACCGCGGATGCCCTCACGCGGGCCGGCCGCTTCCGGCAACTCGAGCGCCGTGCGGCGCACGCGGCGGCCCTGCAACAGCAGAACAGGCGCCAGGGCGGCGGTGATCAGGGGCTGAAACACAAGAAGGCTCGATGCGGCAGGATGCAAGGCTCACAAGGCGGCGGGCGCGAGCCGGGTGCCCTTCAAGCTCCCCGCACGCCAGGCACGGCCTGCGCCATGGCCTGCGCCATCGCGCGCTCCTCCTGCGTCCCCTGCAGGGCGCCGGCATGCACCCCTTGTTGGTCCACCGGCAAGCGGTTCTGGCTCAGCTTGAACTTGCCCTGAATTTTCGTGATCTCGATCTCCAGGCCCACGATGGCGCCCAGCATGGTGTGCGTGTAATCGTGCGGCGCGTCGTCAACCGACCATGGATGGGCGCGGCCCTCTTCATGGCGGTTCGTCAGACGCGACACCAACGCGTGCAGTTCGGTCGTGTCGTGAATGAAGCGCGGCAGGCCATGCGCATGCACCACCGCATAGTTCCAAGTGGGCACCACCTTGCCCGTTTCGCGCTTGGTGGGGTACCAACTGGGCGTCACATAGGACTGAGGGCCGTGGAAGATCACCACGCTCGATGTGGGCGCGGTCTTCCACACGGCATTGGCCCGGGCCACATGGCCGATGAGCGTGCCGTGCGCGCCGCGTGTGGCATCCAGGTGCAGGGGCAGGTGGTTGACCACCAGCTCACCATCAACCACGCACACCCAGGTGGCCAAGGGGTGTTCATGCATCAGGGCGCGCAGTGCCGCAGGGTCGTTTTGCTCGAAGTGGCGGGGAAGGTAAAGAGACATGAGGAGGCTCCAGTTGCCGACTCGCGAGGGATGCTGACCAGATGCACAGTATGCCGTTGGCCCGGAGGGCTCAGGCCCATCCGCGCCGCACCGGGATAATCTGCAGATGCCCGAACTCTCCCCCGAAGTGCGCCGCCGCCGCACCTTCGCCATCATTTCCCACCCCGACGCGGGCAAAACCACGCTCACGGAAAAGCTGTTGCTGTTCTCCGGCGCCATTCAGATTGCGGGTTCCGTAAAGGCGCGAAAGGCCTCGCGGCATGCCACCTCGGACTGGATGGAGATTGAAAAGCAGCGCGGTATCTCTGTGGCGTCTTCGGTGATGCAGATGGAGTACCGCGGTTGCGTCATCAACCTGCTGGACACCCCCGGCCACCAAGATTTTTCCGAAGACACCTACCGGGTGTTGACCGCGGTGGACGCGGCCCTGATGGTGATCGACGCGGCCAACGGCGTGGAGCCGCAAACCCGCCGCCTGCTGCAGGTCTGCCGCGCACGGAACACACCCATCCTGACCTTCGTCAACAAGATGGACCGCGAGGTGCAGGAGCCTTTGAATCTGATGGACGAGATCGAGCGCGAACTCGGCATGACGGTGGTGCCCTTCACTTGGCCTGTGGGCATGGCCAAGTTCTTCGGCGGCGTGCTGGACCTGCGCAAAGACCAGATGCGGGTGTTCCGCCCCGGAGAAGACCGGGTGGCCGGTGATGAAGAGGTGGTGGAGGGCCTGGGCAACCCGGCGCTGGCCGAACGCTTCGGCGCGGCCTACGAACAATCGGCCGGCGAAATCGAACTGGTGCGCGAAGCCGCGCCCGCCTTTGATGAAGCCGAGTTCCTGGCCGGTCGCCAAACGCCGATGTTCTTTGGCTCGGCCATCAACAATTTCGGCGTGCAGGAAGTGCTGGACGCCCTGGTGGACCTGGCGCCCGCACCAGCCCAGCGTCCGGCCATCCAACGCACGGTGGAGCCCGACGAGAAGAAGTTCAGCGGTGTGGTGTTCAAGATCCAGGCCAATATGGACCCGGCACACCGCGACCGCATTGCCTTCGTGCGCGTGGCCAGCGGCAAGTTCGAGCGCGGCATGCGCCTGAAGGTGGTGCGCAGCGGCAAGGAACTGCGCCCCAATACAGTGGTCACCTTCATGAGCCAACGGCGCGAACTGCTGGAAGAGGCCTATGCCGGGGACATCATCGGCATTCCCAACCACGGCGTGCTGCAGTTGGGGGACACGCTGACCGAAGGCGAAGCCCTGCAATTCACGGGGCTGCCCTTCTTCGCGCCCGAAATGTTTCGCACCGTGGAAGTGGCCGACCCGCTGCGCACCAAGCAACTCAAGGCCGGCCTGCAGCAGTTGGGCGAAGAGGGCGCGATCCAGGTGTTCCGCCCCGCGGCCGGCTCGATGCTGATGCTGGGCGCCGTGGGCCAACTGCAGTTTGAAGTGGTGGCCCACCGCCTGGAACACGAATACGGCTGCAAGGCCCGCATCGCCCCGGCCCGCTACAACGTGGCGCGCTGGGTGACGTGTTCAGATGAGAACGGCGGCGAGAAGGAGCTGCAACGCTTCATCGACCACAACGCGCACCGGGTGGCCTTTGATGCGGTGGGGGCGCCGACGGTGTTGTTGGAATACGCCGGCGAATTGCGTGCGATGCAGGACAACTGGCCAAAGATCCAGTTCCACGCGCTGCGCGAACATGCAGGCTTGGTGTTTCAGAAGCATTTGGATGGTTGAACTGGCGGGCGGGCCGGCGGGCGATACCGCCCACCGCGCGGTTCAGCCCTGTTCTCAACGGCGATTAAAGACGCCTGAGCGCACCACTGCCGACCACCTTTGAGGTCACATCAGTGGCCGGCCCGGTCCAGCGCACATCGCCACTGCCCGCCACCGATACCCGTAGCCGTTGACGCGCATTCACGCGCGCATCCCCACTGCCCGCCACGCTGACACGGACATCCTCCGCTTCAAGGTCCTGAAGCCAGGCGTCCCCACTGCCCGCCACATTCACCGACAGGTTTTGCGCGGCGCCTTTGATCCGTACATCGCCGCTGCCGGCCACATTCACCTCCACGGCATGTGCGGTCAGGCCGCTCACGCGCAGGTCGCCGGACCCGGCCACTGAAGCCATCAAGGCGGGTTGATTGGAAAGATGGGCGTCCAGGTCACCCGAGCCCGCCACGGTCAAGGCCCTGAACTGCGGGCCTTGAACGGTAACCGTGGCCTCGGTCTTGCGCCAACTCCAGTTGCGCGGGCCGCGAATGATGAGGGTGGGCACGCCCTTGCGGTCTTCCACCACGGTCTCCACCGATGACGCGGCATCGCTCGTGCCCGGTGTGCTGACCTGCACCACCTCCTTGTCGGCCAGGCTCACCTTGACCTTGAAGGCCCCTTCAAGGGCGACCGCCTGAAAGCCGGTCACCGCGCGGGTTTCGTCGGCCGCCCAAGCGTCAGTGGGGATGCTCAAGCCCATGATGGTGGTGGCGGTGAGGGTGGCCAGCACCAGGGTGCCCAGGCGGCGTGAGAGGCTGGCTTGAGAAAGCGATTCGTTCATGGTGTTCCCTTCTTGACGGCCCTGATGGCCCATTGGATTGAATGGGTCACAGTGTGCAGACAGGGCATTCGCAAGAACACCGCCATGCGACCAGCGGTGGATTCAGCCAGACGAACGGCATGGGCGGCGGATCAGGGCTTGATGTAGGCAAAGCCCTCACGCGCCTGCAACCGCCCGATGCGCACCACGCCTGAAGGCGTGAACTCCGCATCCAGCGAGAACTGCTCGCGCTTGAGATTGCGGTTCTTCAGTGTGATCTCGCACACCTCGAAGCGCACCTTGCGGGCTTTGAGTGCGGAGACCAAGGCGCTGTAGTCCACATTGGGATTTTTCGGGTCCTTGGCGCCCTCCATCAGGAAGTCGACACCCTCGGCGTGGGTGACCACCACGATCTCGGTCTCGGGTGACACATCCAGGTGGTTGCGGATGTTGCGCAGGCCCTTGGTGGCCTGGGTGGCGGCTTGGTCGATGTGATAAACCACGCGGTCGGGTGTGTTGGCCGTCTGTGCCGCGGCCGGAAGGGCCCCGGCACAGGCCGCGCCCAGCGCGGAAACGGTGAGCGCCCGCAGGGCTGATCGGCGGGCCTTTTGAACGATGCTCATGAGTACTCCTGGGAGGGGGGTTGAGAGTCGGAGGTCGGAGGTCAGGGGAAGGTCCGAAGCCTGTGGATGCCATCGGGTCGGACGCTGAGCGCATTGTGAACGCCCCATTTCAGGTACCGGAGAAAATGAACCCATGCCCGCCCGCCTCGGCCTGTATCTGAACCTCATCCGCTGGGACCGCCCTGCCGGTTGGCTGCTGCTGCTGTGGCCCACACTGAGCGCGCTTTGGATCGCGGCCGACGGCTTCCCAGGCTGGCACCTGCTGGCGGTGTTCACACTGGGCACCATCCTCATGCGCAGCGCAGGCTGCTGCATCAATGATGTGGCCGACCGCGATTTCGACCGGCATGTGAAGCGCACGGCCCAGCGGCCCGTGACCAGCGGCGCGGTGTCGGTGAAGGAAGCCCTGCTGCTGGGGGCAGGCCTGGCGCTGGCGGCCTTCGGCTTGGCCCTGACCACGAACGCGCCGACCATCCTGCTGTGTGGGCCGGCGGTGCTGGTGACGGTGCTCTACCCCTATGCCAAGCGGGTGCTCAGCATGCCCCAGGCGGTGCTGGGCGTGGCCTTCAGCTTCGGCATCCCGATGGCGTTTTCAGGCGTTTTGGGCAGCAGTGAGTGGTCGCTTCAATCGGTGATGAATGCGGTGCCCTGGCAGGCCTGGGCCATGTTGGTATCCAACCTGTTTTGGGTGCTGGCCTACGACACCGAATACGCGATGGTGGACCGCGACGACGACCTGAGGATCGGCATGAAAACCTCGGCCATCACGCTGGGCCGCGCCGATGTGGCGGCGGTGATGGGCTTCTACTTGGCGCACCTGTGGAGCTGGAGCTGGCTGGGCAGCAGCATGGGCCTGGGCCAGTGGTTCCAGTTGGGCATCGTGGCGGCCGGCCTTCAGGTGGCCTGGCACTACACCTTGATCCGCCACCGCACGCGCGAAGGCTGCTTCAAGGCCTTCCGCCTGAACCATTGGCTGGGCTTGGCCCTGTTCGCAGGCACTGCCGTGGACTTGGCGCTGCGTTGAGCGTGGCGCGCATGAGCGCCGGATTGAGCTGAACGGTGGTGCCCCGGCCCGGCCCCTCACCCCCCGAACGCATCCCCCAATTCCCGCGCCCGCGCCTGCGCGGCCAGCACAGCCCGCACGATTTCCTCCTTCACGCCGTCCGCCTCCATCGAAGCAATGGCCGCATGCGTGGTGCCTCCCTTGGAGGTGACCTGCGCGCGCAAGGCGGCCGGCGCAAGGCTGGACTGCTGGGCCAGCATCGCTGCTCCCAACACCGTTTGAATGGCCATCTCACGGCCCTGCGCCTCGTCCAGCCCCATGCGCCGCGCCGCCTCCACCATGGCTTCGATCAGGTAGAAGCCATAGGCGGGGCCGGAACCCGACAAGGCGGTGACGGCATCCAGGTCGGCTTCATCGGCCACCCACACGCTGCGGCCGGTGGGTGCAAACAGACGCTCCACCAAAGCGCGTTCATCGCCTGAAACCGACGCCCGCGCAAACAAGCCCGCCATGCCTTGGCCGATCAAGGCCGGCGTGTTGGGCATGGCCCGCACGATGCGCGCGCTGGCGGTGGCCGCCTCGATGGCCGCGCTGCGGATGCCGGCCATCACGCTGAGTTGCAGGGCCCCGCCCACGAAGCGCGCGCAGGGCGCGGCAGCCTCCTGGAACAGTTGGGGCTTGACCGCCCACACCACCACCGAAGCACCGGCCAGTGCCGCGTCGGCTTGCGCCTGGGCTTGCACGCCAAAGCGCTCGCGCAGCGCTTGGCGCTGTTCGGAAACGGGTTCCACCACCACCAGCGAAGCCGCTGAAGTGCCGGTTTGCACCAAACCGCCGATGAGGGCGCTGGCCATGTTGCCGCCGCCAATGAAGGCCATCACGGCTGGGGCCTGGGCGGGATGGTGGGCATTCAAGGTAGGGAGGCTCATCGTTTCAGTTTAGGCCGTCCGCACCGGTTCTTTTCACGCCGGGGGCCGCAGAGGGCTCGCAGGCTGCTTCACAGCCTGTGCGGAATCGCGCATCATTTACGCATGCCCCACCGCACCTGGGTGGCCGAAGCCCTGCGGCGCATCGAAGCCGATGCCCGCCGCTCGGCCGACACCCACCTGATTCCGTTGGCCTTGCCAGAAGCCCCTGGCGTGGACCTCTACCTCAAGGACGAGTCCACCCACCCCAGCGGCAGCCTCAAGCACCGTTTGGCGCGCTCGCTGTTCCTGTACGGCCTGTGCAACGGCCACATCGGAGAAGGCACCACCATCGTGGAGGCCTCCAGCGGTTCGACGGCCATCAGCGAAGCGTATTTCGCCCGCCTGCTGGAATTGCCGTTCATTGCCGTGGTGCCCCAAG
>CAMCTE010000159.1 GCA_945878385.1 Azohydromonas lata NBRC 102462
ATCGTGCCCATTGCGGTGGTGTCCCTGGTGCTGGCCTTTGTGGCCACCATCTACCCGAGCTGGCGTGCTTCACGCGTGCAGCCGGCGCAGGCCTTGCGCTATGAGTGAACGCACGGCCGTGATCGAAGCCCACGGGGTGGGCCGCCGCTACACCGAAGGGCCGCTGGACGTGACCGTGCTGGAAGGTGTGAACCTGCGCTTGATGCGCGGGCAAAGCCTGGCTCTGGTGGGGGCATCGGGTTCGGGCAAGAGCACCTTGCTGCACCTGTTGGGTGGGCTGGATGAACCCTCGGCGGGCGTGGTGCGGCTGATGGGCCGCGAGTGGACGTCGATGGGCGTGACGCAGCAGGGCGCGTGGCGCAACCAACACCTGGGCTTCGTGTACCAGTTCCACCATTTGTTGCCCGAGTTCACGGCCCTGGACAACGTGGCCATGCCCCTGCGCATCCGGCGCATGCCGGTGGCGGCTGCGCGGGCGCAAGCCCTGCAGGCCTTGCAGGCCGTGGGCCTGGGCGAACGGGCCTTGCACCGGCCCGCTGAATTGAGCGGGGGCGAGCGCCAGCGCGTGGCCGTGGCGCGGGCCTTGGTGACGCGCCCGGCGTGCATCCTGGCCGATGAACCCACCGGCAACCTCGACCGCCGAACCGCCGATGCGGTGTTCGACTTGCTGCTGCAACGTTCGCGCGAGGAGGGCACGGCCCTGTTGGTGGTGACGCACGATGAGCAGCTGGCGCGGCGCTGCGACCGGCGCCTGGAGTTGCTGGGCGGGCGCGTGGTGGGGGCTGAAGGCACGGGCGCCGATGATGATGGAATGGGTTGACACCCACTGCCATCTCGATGCGCCCGAATTCGCGCACGATGTGGCCGAGGTGGTGGCCCGCGCGCGCACCGCAGGGGTAAGGCAACTGGTGTTGCCGGCCGTGCGTGTGGCCGATGCGGCACGCGTGCGTGAGCTGGCCCATCGTTTCGGTGCGGTCTACGCGCTGGGCATTCACCCCTTGGCCGTGCCCGCATCCGCAGACGAAGACCTGCAGGCCTTGGCTGATTTGCTTCGTCAACACCGCGATGACCCGCGCTTGGTGGCGGTAGGCGAGATCGGTCTGGACCACTTCGTGCCGGGCCAAGACCGTGAACGCCAGTACCGCTTCTACACGGCCCAGCTGGCCTTGGCCCGTGCGTTCGATCTGCCGGTGCTGCTGCATGTGCGCCGCTCGGCCGACCACCTGCTCAAAGGCCTGCGCGCCTGCCCGGTGCGCGGCGGAATGGCGCATGCTTTCAATGGCAGTGCGCAGCAGGCGCAAGCCTTCGTGCAGCGGGGGTTTGCGCTGGGCTTTGGTGGCACCTTGACCTTTGAGCGCTCGCTGCAGATCCGCCGCCTGGCGCAAGACCTGCCAGACCATGCGCTGGTGCTGGAAACCGATGCGCCCGATATTCCTCCGCAGTGGCTGTACCGGCCCGCCGCCACGCGGCACCTGCACCCGCCAGCGCGCAACGAACCGGCTGAGGTGCCCCGCATCGCAGCGGTGCTGGCGCAGCTGCGGGGATGGACCCTGGCGCAGACCGCGCAGATCACGTCGGCCAATGCGCGACGGGTGTTGCCTGGGCTGCTGCCGCAAGACCTGGTCCCTGCACAGCCCCACGTGTTGGCCGGTGCATGGCGGCTTGAGGGAGCACCACACCGCGAGGAACCGAGAGCATGAGCCGAACTGCGCTTGAAGATCTGCCGATGGTCACGGTTTCTGAGCACCAGGGCGTGCGTTACCTGCACCTGGACACCCCGTGGGTGCAGGGCGCGATGCGCATGTCCAAGCCCGATGCGGTTGAGTTGGAATATGTACGCCGCATGCTGGCGGCGCTGCTGTGGCGGCCCAGCAGTGAACTCGGCCAAGGCCATGCGGTGCAGCTGGGCCTCGGGGCGGCAGCCATCACCCGCTTTACGCATGGGCAGTTGGGCATGCGCACCACGGCGGTGGAGCTCAACCCGGCGGTGATCCGCGCCTGCCGCATGTGCTTTCGGCTGCCACCCGATGGGCCGGGGCTGCAGGTGCTGTGTGAAGACGCCGGCGCTTGGCTGCAGCAGGTGCAGCGGCGAGGCAGCATCGACCTCTTGCATGTGGACCTCTACGACCACGAGGCGGCCGCGCCGGTGCTCGACAGTGAGGCCTTCTACGCCCACTGCCACGCGGCCTTGGCACCGGGGGGGGTGATGGCGGTGAATCTGTTCGGGCGGCTGTCGAGTTTCGAGGGCAGTGCGCAGCGCATCATGGCCGCCTTTGGGCGTGACCAGGCGTGGCGCGTGCAGGCCACCAAGGAAGGCAACACGGTGGTGGTGGCCACGCGCGGTGTGGTGGTGCCGGACCGGCACGAGCTGACGGCCAGGGCGCGGCACATCGAAGCGCAGTTCGGGCTGCCGGCCACCAAGTGGCTGCGGATGATCCGGCCCCTGTTGTGAATGGCCGCCGCGTGGGCCTTGGCCTTGGCTGGTTCCCAGCGGCTCTTGAGGCTGGTCGGCGTGCGTGTTAACCACACGGACCCCAGGGTGACACCTGCCTAGAATGATTTGGAAAGGTCCGCCACGTCGAGGCGGCCGGAGGTCATTCCAATGAAGATCAAGAGCCAGCAGGACTTCTGGGCCGGCTTGATGTTTCTGGTGATGGGCGGCTTGTTCGCCTGGGGCGCCATCACGAACTACAGCTTCGGTTCCTCGGCACGTCCGGGGCCGGGCTATTTCCCGTTTGGCCTGGGCGTCGTCCTGGCCCTCCTGGGGGCGTTCATCCTGTTTGAAGCCCTCACCATCGAAACCGAAGATGGCGAGCCCATCGGTGACATCGCCTGGAAGCCGCTGATCATCATCCTGGCCTCGGTGGCGCTGTTCGGCGTGTTGCTGCCGCGCCTGGGGATGTTCATCACGCTGCCGCTGTTGGTGGTCATGTCCAGCCTGGCCAGCCAGGAATTCACCTGGAAAGCCACGGTGGCCAGTGCGGTGTTTCTCACCGGGTTCTCCTGGCTCATCTTCATCAAGGGTCTGGGGCTGACGATCCCCTTGCTGCCCACCATCCTGCAAGCCAGCGGCAGCTGAGAGGCCACACGACATGGATCTGCTTTCCAACCTCGCGCTGGGTTTCCAGACGGCGTTCACGCTGCAAAACCTGGCCTATGCGCTGTTCGGTTCGGTGCTGGGCACGCTCATCGGTGTGCTGCCAGGCCTGGGTCCGGTGGCCACCATCGCCATGCTGCTGCCCAGCATCTACACGCTGGACGCCACGCCGGCGCTGATCATGTTGGCGGGCATCTACTACGGCGCGCAGTACGGTGGCTCGACCACCGCCATCCTGATCAACGTGCCGGGTGAGTCGTCCTCGGTGGTGACCGCACTCGACGGCTACAAGATGGCGCGCAGAGGCCGTGCAGGCCCGGCGCTGGCCGCAGCCGGCCTGGGATCCTTCTTCGCCGGATGCGTGGGCACGATCATCATTGCGGCCTTCGCGCCGCCGCTGACCGAACTGGCCTTCAAGTTCGGCCCGGCCGAGTACTTCTCGCTGATGGTGCTGGGCCTGATCGGCGCCGTGGTGCTGGCCTCGGGCTCGCTCATAAAGGCCATCGCCATGATCATCCTGGGCTTGCTGCTGGGCCAGATCAACACCGACGTGATCTCCGGCGTGCCGCGCTACAGCTTCGATATTCCTGAACTCACCGACGGCGTGGGCTTTGTGGCCATCGCCATGGGCGTGTTCGGTTTCGGTGAAATCATCAGCAACCTGGGCCGTCCCGAAGAAGAACGGCAGGTCTTCACCAAGGAGGTGAAGGGCTTGATGCCCACGGTGCAAGACTTCAAGGACGCCTTCCCGGCGGTGTTGCGTGGGACGTCGCTGGGCTCCATCCTGGGTGTGCTGCCCGGTGGCGGGGCGCTGCTGTCCTCGTTTGCGGCCTACACGCTCGAGAAGAAGCTCACCCTCAAGCCCCACGAGGTGCCCTTCGGTGAAGGCAACATCCGCGGTGTGGCAGGCCCCGAGTCGGCCAACAACGCCGGTGCCCAGACCTCCTTCATTCCGATGCTCACACTGGGCATTCCGCCCAATGCCGTGATGGCGTTGATGGTGGGCGCCATGACGATCAAGGGCATACAGCCCGGCCCTCAGGTGATGCAGAGCAACCCCGACCTCTTCTGGGGCCTGATCGCTTCGATGTGGATCGGCAACATGATGCTGGTGATCCTGAACCTGCCGCTCATCGGCATCTGGATCAAGCTGCTCACGGTTCCCTATCGTCTGCTCTATCCGGCCATCCTGGTGTTCTGCTGCATTGGCCTGTACACGCTGAACAACAACAACTTCGACGTGTACATGGCTGTGCTGTTCGGTCTGTTCGGCTACATCTTCTACAAGCTCAAGTGCGAGCCTGCACCGCTGTTGCTGGGCTTCATCCTCGGGCCGATGATGGAAGAGAACCTGCGCCGCGCCCTGCTCTTGTCGCGGGGGGATTGGTCGGCCTTCGTGACCCGCCCGCTGTCTGCCGCCCTGTTGCTGGCTGCAGTGCTGATGATCGTGGTGGTATCACTGCCCTCGATCAAGCGGGGCCGCGAGAAGGCCTTCCAGGAAGATTGATCAGCGGAAGTCCCAGCCGAACTGGAACATCACGGCAGCATCGCCGACCGCATGGACGGTCAGTGATGCCTGCCGGTTGAACTGCCAACCGATGGAGACCAAGCCGCCCGGTGAGAAGCCGTTGTGGTTGAGGGGCACCTTGTCCTGGTATTGGCCACGGTAGCCGTAGAGCAGTCCGCCGGAGATCTGGCCGAAGAGCTGCGCTTGCCCGAGCAGCGCCGGAAAGCGGCGGCCGACATAGAGGTAGGCGCTGGGCTGGCCGAAGGAGTTGCTGAAGAAGGAGCCGCCGGCCAGCCAGTGGTCGTGGCGCTGCCGTTCCAGAGCCAGGGCCCACACATCGGAATGCTCGTCGCTGGGCCGCAGATGAGGCGCGTAGGGCGATACGGCAGCGCGCCAGTAGCCTTCGCGCCAGGGGTTGCTGGCCGGGGTGGTGGCTTGGGTGGCGGCTTGTGTGGTGGCTTGGGTGGCAGCTGCGCCCACGGTATGGGATTGAGCCTGAGCCGCTGAGGTCACGCTGCCCCACAGAGCTGCCGACAGAGCTGCCGACGAGGCGAGGTTCAGGGCCAAATTCCCAGCTGCAGACTGGGCGTGTTGTTTCAGGGATGGCTTGCGCATGGCGCCGGATTGTGCCCATTTCACATCCCCTGCACGGTGCAGGGCTGCCCGTCCGACAATCGGGGCCTTCGCGGCGCCACCCCATCACCATGAACTTCGACTACCGCCCCCGTTACCTCAGCCGCCGCCTGCCCGTGTTCGGGCGGGATGTGGCCGCCACCTCGCACCCGCTGGCAGCCCAGGCTGGCCTGAAGATGCTGCAGTCCGGCGGCAACGCCATCGATGCGGCTGTGGCCATGGCCGCTTGCATGACGGTGGTCGAGCCCTGCAGCAACGGCCTGGGGTCCGACCTGTTCGCCATCGTGTGGGACGGCTCGCAGCTGCTCGGCTTGAATGCCTCGGGGCATTCGCCGGCGGCATGGACCCCGGGCTACTTCAAGACCCGATACGGGGAGCAGATGCCCCGGCGCGGGGTGGACGCCATCACCGTGCCGGGCGCCGTGTCGGGCTGGGTGGCCCTGCATGCGCGCATGGGGCGCTTGCCCTTCGATGACGTGTTGGCCCCGGCCATCGAGATCGCAGAGCGCGGCTATGCGGTGCCGGTGGTGGTGCAGGAGAAGTGGACCCTGGCCGCCGGGGTGGAAGAGCTCACCCGCCAGCCCGGCTTTGCCGACGTGTTTCTGCCTCACGGCCGGGCCCCTGCGGTGGGCGAGCGTTTCGCAATGTCGGCGGCTGCGCGCACCCTGCGTGAAATCGCCCGCACGCGCGGCGAGTCCTACTACTGCGGCGAAATCGCGCAGGCCATCGCCAGCTATGTCCAGCAGCACGGTGGTGCCCTGACCGCAACCGACCTGGCCGCCTATCAGCCCGAGTGGGTGACGCCGTTGGCGCACGACTACCGCGACCACACCCTGCATGAGATTCCACCCAACGGCCAAGGCATTGCCGCGCAGATGGCTGCGGGCATCCTGGAACACCTGAACGTGGCCGAGCATGCGGTGGACAGCACGATGAGCTGCCACCTGCAGATCGAAGCCATGAAGCTGGCCTTCGCAGACGTATACCGGCATGTGGCTGATTCGCGCAGCATGCGGCTGACACCCGCGCAGATGCTCGACCCTGCCTACCTGGCTGAACGCGCCAAGCTGATCGACCGCAACAGGGCGCAGGACTTC
>CAMCTE010000160.1 GCA_945878385.1 Azohydromonas lata NBRC 102462
GGCGGCGGCATCCACCAGGCGCGAACCCACCTGCGCCAACTTGCCGCCCACTTGCGCCTTGGCCGCATAGTTCAGCAGCGTGCCCCCGTCGGCCGGCGACAGCTGCACCTGGGCCGACCCCTTGCCGAAGCCAGCCATGCCACCCTGCCCATCAAAGTGGATGGTGTAACTCTGCGGAGGCTGCACGTCGCTGAGCGCCAGCTTGCCCTTGAACCTCGCGCTGACCGGCCCGATCCGCAAGGCCAGAGTTGCGGTGAACCCGCCTTCTTCGGTGCGCTCCAACGTCTCACAGCCCGCGATGCAGGCCTTGAGCACCTCGGGGTCATTCAACGCATCCCAAGTCCGCTGTTGTGATGCAGGAATGAGCTGTTCGCCTTTGAGTTCCATCGTCGTTCACATCCCGTTCAATTCACGAAGGGTCACCGCCACGCACCGCAGGCTCACCGCATGAGCCCCCGCCGCAGCACATTGCTCAGCACATCCACCACGGCCACCATAGCCAGCATCGCGGCCAGGATGCTGGCCGTCTTGCCCATCTGGAACAGGCCCATGTGGAAGGCCAGCAACTGGCCCAGGCCACCCGCGCCCACCACGCCCAGTACGGCGGCCGCACGGATGTTGTTCTCCCACCGGTACAGGGTGTAGCTCATCAGCTGCGGCAGCACCTGCGGCAGCGTGGCATAGGCCACCACCTTCAGCCGCCCGGCGCCATGGCGTCGCAGCGCCTCGCCAGGCCCCGGCGGTGCATTTTCAATCGCCTCGGCAAACAGCCGGCCCAGAACGCCGGTCGTGTGAAAGGCCAGGGCCAGCGTGCCGGCAAAAGGCCCCAAGCCTGCCGAGATCAACAGCAGCGCAGCCCACACCAGCTCGGGAATCGAGCGCAGCGCATTCAGAATCCAGCGTGTGGCCGCCCGCAGCGGCGCGCGGTCTTCCTCATGCAGGCGGCTGGCGGGTATGGCCAAGGCAAGACCACCTGCAGCCGCCAACGCGGTGCCCAACACCGACATGGCCAGCGTTTCCCAGGTGCCCACCATCACCTTGTGCAGAAAAGCCGGTGAAGTGTCAGGCGGGAAGAATTCCGCCACGAAGCGCCCCATGCTGCGCAGCGCTTCCATCGACAGGAACTGGCGCCATTGCAGGTCCAGTGACCAGAAGCTGGCCACCACCAAGATCAGCAAACCCAGGGTGAACCAGCAGGCGGTGCAGCGGGCACTGAACAGCGGCGGGGGCAGCTTGTAGGGCCGGTTCGCGGCCTCGCGGGTTGTCGTGCTCATGCGGGGCCCTTCATGCCAAGGCCGGTCATGCCAAGGCTCGTCATGCCAAGGCCTTTCTCAGCCACGCACTGGTGCGGTCAGCCAAGGCCACCAGGGCCACGAACACCAAGAGCATCGTGGCCACTTCGCCGCCATTGAACATCTTCATCGAGTTGTCCAGTTGCTGCCCCAAGCCACCAGCCCCCACAAAGCCCAAGACCACGGAAGATCGAATCGCACATTCCCACCGGTACACGGTGTAAGAGGTGAGCTCGCCGGCATTGGTGGGCAAGAGGCCCCAGAAAAAGGCCTGCAGGCGGCCACTGCCGTTGCGCAGCAGCGTTTGCGTGGGGTGCGGCTCACCGCTTTCCAGAATTTCGCCGTACACCTTGCCCAGCATGCCACCGTAGGTCAGTGCAATGGCCAGCACACCGGCCGTGGGCCCCAAGCCCACCACCCGAACGAACACCAAGGCCCATACCAGCTCGGGTATGGAACGCAGCACGATCAACACCCACCGCGCCGCTGTGCGCACCACCGCGGGCAGCGCCGCCATGCGCCCGCTCAGGGCCGACACCGACAACACCCGTGTGCTGATGAGGCTCAAGGGAATGGCCAGAAACAGCGCCAGGGTCACGCCCACGGTGGCCATGGCCACGGTGCGCCAGCTCTCACGGGCCACCATCAGCAGGAACTCGGCGTCATGGGCCAGCGGCAGGAAGCTGGCCAGGAAATCGCGGGTCACCTTCAGGTTGTCCCGCTCGAAGAACACCCAGGGGCGAAATTCGGTGGCCACGCCCAGCGGCCACAACAGCACCACAACCGTTACCGCCCAAGCCAATCGGCCCACCCAGGCAGGGTCGCGGGCAGGCGCAGCCCGGCCCGCGCCTGATGGCCCACCGGCCCCACCCGACCCACCCGCGCTTGGGGTGCGGCCCATGGCCAGCGCCGTTGAATCCATCGAATGAACCGACATCGTCAGGCCTTCACCGGCAATGCATCACCACCGGCGCGGTACGCTCCGGGGTATCGACGGCCAAGGCAACGGCCGTCTCGCCGCGAAGCTCGTGCTCGTATTGGTCGTACAACTGCTGCAGGCGTTCGCGGGTCACTTGTGCGGGCGGCAAGTCGAACATCACCCGGCCATCCCGCATCCCCACCACGCGGGGGAAGTTGGCCAGCGCCACATCCACCTGGTGCAGCGTGGCCACCAGGGTGATGCCCGCGGCTTGCGTGCGTTGCACCAGTGCCCGAATGGCCTGCTGGGCCCGGGCCGGGTCCAGGGCCGACAAAGGCTCGTCAATCAGCCACAGCGCACCGGGCGACACCAAGGCACGGGCCAGGCCCACGCGTTGGCGCTCTCCGCCTGAAAGCCGGTCTACCCGATCGAAGAGCTTGTCTCCCAAATCAAAAGCTTCAAGCGCGTCGAAGGCAGCCTCAATGTCGCGCGGGTAGAACAGCGAACGCAGGCTGGCCCATAGCGAAAGTCCGGGCAACTGCCCGGCCAACACCGAGGTCACCACCCGTTGCCGGGGAGGCAGCGGCGGCACTTGTGGCGCCACGAACAGCCTGCCCCGAAGGCGTTGGCGCTGCCGGTGACCCAAAGCCCAAGGATCGGTTTGGTCGATGCGCACACCGCCGCCGGTGGGTGGCAGCGCCACCGACATCACTTGCAGCAAGGTGGTCTTGCCTGCGCCCGAAGGGCCGATCACGGCCACCTGCTCACCCGAGCGGATGTGCAGGTCCACCGCCATCAGGGCGGGCGCGGCTCCCGGCTTGGCCGCCGGGTGGCGGGCAGACAGTTGTTGCAGCTGCAGGTCGATACCCGGCGGGGCCACGGCCAAGCCTGCCGCAGTGTGCAATTCACTCACGGGGTCAAACCTCAGAGCAGGCCGGCACTGCGCGCTGCCGCTTCCAGGCCCTTGTAGTTCTCAGGCGAGGTGGGCACATAGCGCGTGGCGCGGTTGAGCTTCAAGATTTCTGCTTGCGCCGGATCGGCAGGGTTCAAGTCCAGGATGGCCTTCTTCACACGCTCTTGCATGGCGGCGGGCATGTCCACATGCACCGACCAGTTGTAATTGAAGTACGGCGGCGTGGTGTAGAACACATCCACATCCTTGGTGTCCACCTTGTTCTCGGAAACGAACTTGCGCCACACCGTGATGTCCAGCGCGGCAGCGTCCACCTTGCCACTCACGACCGATGCAATGGTGGCGTCGTGCGCACCGCTGTAGGCGATGCGGCGGAAATCTTTTTCGGGGTTCAGGTTGGCCTGCAGCAGGAAGCTGCGCGGCATCAGATGCCCGGAGGTGCTGCTTTGCGAACCGAAGGAAATCTGCTTGCCCTTCATGTCGGCCAACTGCTTGATGCCGGAATTCGTCTTGGCAATGAACACCGACTGGAATTTCGTGTCTTCTTCACGTTGCGCCAGGGGGACGATCTTGCCGCCGCTGCGCAGGTTGGCTTGCACATGGGTGAAGCCGCCGAACCAGACGAGGTCCACTTTCTTGTTGACCAGGGCTTCCACCGCGGCCGGGTAATCGTTGACCGGTGTGAACTCAACCTTCACACCCAACTTCTGTTCCAGGTAATTCGCCAGCGGCGTGAACTTGCGGATCTGCTCCGTGGCCGCCTCTTCGGGAATGGTGGTGACGCGTAAAACGGTCTGGGCATGGCTGACAATGCCCCACATCAGGACGGCTCCGGCCATCAGGGCGCGCAGGGTGCGCGAAGGCGACAAACTGATCATGGTGACTCCTGTGAACAAGAAAGTGGTCGAACCCTGTATTTGAGACGAAATCCAACCGGCATGCTGCAAGACCCATCACATTCCCCCCGAACCCCGCGATTCGTACAGGTCTACCGCGAAGATGCGACCGCGTTGCAGCGTGAACTCACGCAGGGCCTGCTGCAGCCCCAAGCCCATTGCTCGCCGAAGTTTCTTTATGACGCGCTGGGTTCGCGCCTGTTCGAGGCCATCACCGAACTGCCCGAGTACTACCCCACCCGCACCGAAGCGGCCATCTTCGCCGCGCACGGGCATGCCATGGCGCGTGTCATGCCGGCCGATGCCACCCTCATCGACCTGGGTGCGGGCAACTGCCACAAGGCCGCTGCGCTTTTCGACCGCTTGCGGCCGCAGCGCTATGTGGCGGTGGACATTTCGGTTCAGTTTTTGCGCTCTGCACTGGAAAGCCTGCAGCGCCAGCATCCGGCGTTGGAGATGTGGGGGCTGGGTATCGATTTTTCTGCCGGGCTGGAGTTGCCCGCTGACATGGCCCAAGCCACCGCTGGCCCTCGCCTGCTGTTCTATCCCGGCTCCAGCATCGGCAACTTCACGCCCGACCAGGCCCTGGGCTTCCTGCGCAGTGTGCACGCCGCCTGCGGCCACGCGCCAGGCAGCGGCCTGCTGATTGGCGTTGATCTCGTCAAGGACGCGTCCACCCTCGAAGCCGCCTACGACGACGCCTTGGGCGTCACCGCTGCTTTCAACCTGAACCTGCTGCTGCACCTCAATGCGCTGCTGAAGGCCGACTTCCAATTGCAGGACTGGCGCCACCTGGCGCGCTACGACACCCACTTGCAGCGCATCGAGATGCATCTGCAGGCCCGCCGCTCGTTGACCGTGCATTGGCAGGACGACAGTGGCGCCGCACGCGAGCGGCGCTTCATGGCCGGGCAAACCCTGCACACCGAAAACTCCTGCAAGTGGACGCTGGAGGGCTTCTCTGGCCTGTTGCAGCAGGCTGGCTTCAGCGGCTTGCAGCACTGGTGCGACGAACACGAGCGGTTTGCCGTGTTCTGGGCACAAGCTCGTTGAGTACGCCACGCAGTTGGGGCGCGCATGAGGGCCTGCCATGGCGGCAGCCTGTGGTGCGCCCTAGCGCGCCACGGTGCGAAATCCAGCCGGCACATCGGTGCGCTCGGGCAGGAAGAAATTGCGGTAACTGGGGCTGACCATCAAGGCATCGGTGAACACGCTGGCCCCACGCAACACACGGTGCGTGCCGAACCAGGGCTCGGAGTAGTCTCGGTAGGGGTGTGGCGTGAAGCCGGGATAGGGCTCGAAGGTGGACGCCGTCCATTCCCACACGCGGCCCCACTGGAACCCAGGCTGCGTGCGTGCCGCACATTCCCATTGCGCCTCAGTGGGCAGGGCGCGGCCCGCCCATTCACACCAGGCCTGTGCGTCGTGCGCATTGAGCCAACAGGCCGGTTCATGCGGGTTCAGGGCTTGCCATTGGCCAAAGCGCTTGAGCAACCACTGCCCCCCCTCACACCTCAGCGCCGCCGGCAACGCCCGCCCGGTTTCTGTCGCAAAGGCCAGGTACTCGCCCCAACACACCGGGCGGTCATCAATCTCAAAGGGCTCCAGGCTCACTTCATGCGCCTGGCATTCGTTGTCGAAAGCGAAACCGCTTCCGTCACCACGGTGCCCCACCACGCAATGCTGCGCAGCCAACTTCAAAGCGGTGCGCACCGGCGGGCGCCCCGCCGCGTGGGCAGGCTCTGCCGCCAGGGCATGCCCACTCACCCAAGCCGGGGGCATCGGCAGGCCCAAGGCCTGCGCCATGTACAGCGCCGCCTCGCTGTGCATGGCCTCATGCACCAGCACCAGTTGCCAAAAGTAAAGATCATCACCCCGTTCGCAGGCCCGCCGCAGTTCGCGCAGCGTTTCGTCCAGGCTGCGCGCCAGTTCAGCCTTAACCTCAGCCTGTTCGGGAAGCACCAATGCCCAGCGCGTGGCATGCGCCACGGTGCTGGAGTTGAACCAATCGTCCGACCCCAACAACACCGGGGGCAACCGCTCATGATCCGGTTCACATCGCACCCCCAGTGCACGCTGCCGGTTGCGCCCAATCCACCAGGCCTGGAACCAAGCCACATGCCCCCACTCCCACAGCGGCAGGTTCAGCGTGGGATCCTGCGGCACGCGCAGGTCGGGCAGGGCCGCACACCAGGCCTCCATCAGGCCCAGGGTGCGGGCCCGGATGCGCAACAGCGCCTGTTCCAGCGCAACGGCGGTTTGTGGAAATCCGCTCATCTCAAGATATAACCGTTCCATGAATACAAGACCGGCC
>CAMCTE010000161.1 GCA_945878385.1 Azohydromonas lata NBRC 102462
TGGGCTTCAGTCCTTGGCGCGCTGTGCATTGGCCTGGTGGATCAGGGCATTGAGTTCGGCCGCCCGCTCGGTGGTGCGGTCGAACTGGAAATGCAAGGTGGGCACGGTGTGGATGGCCAGGCGCTTGAACAGGCCGTTGCGCAAGAAACCGGCCGCTTCATTGAGGGCGTCCTGGGTGTCTTGGGGCTCACCCACCAGCACCGAAAAGAACACCTTGGCGTGGGCATAGTCGGGTGTCACCTCCACGGCGTTGATCGTCACCATCCCCAGGCGCGGGTCCTTGAGCTCGCGAATGAGTTCGGCCAGATCGCGCTGGATCTGGTCGGCCACGCGCAGGCCGCGGTTGGGGATCGATCGTTTGTGTCGCATGGTGGAGGTTCCTTACAGCGCAAACCCCGCCGTGCTTGGGCGGGGCTTGCTGCTGCAGCGCTCGTGTGCTTAAAGCGTGCGGGCCACTTCCTTGATTTCGAAGCACTCGATGATGTCGCCCTCTTGAATGTCGGTGACATTCTTGAGCTTGATACCGCACTCGAAGCCTTCCTTGACTTCCTTCACATCGTCCTTCAGGCGGCGAACCGATTCGACCTCGCCGGAGTAGATGACGATGTTCTCGCGCAGCAGGCGGAAGCGGGCGTTGCGGCGAACCAGGCCCGAGGTGACCATCGAGCCAGCCACCGTACCGATCTTCGAGGCCACGAACACCGTGCGGATCTCGGCGGTACCCAGCATCTCTTCGCGCTGCTCGGGTGCCAGCATGCCACCCAAGGCCGCCTTCACCTCGTCCACCGCGTCGTAGATGATGTTGTAGTAGCGCAGGTCCACGCCGTTGCCCTCGGCCAACTTGCGCGCACCGGCATCAGCGCGGGTGTTGAAGCCGATGATGATGGCCTTGGAAGCGATGGCGAGGTTCACATCGCTCTCGCTGATGCCACCCACGGCAGCGTGCACCACCTGCACCCGCACCTCGTCGGTGCTGAGCTTGAGCAGCGAACTGGCCAGCGCTTCCTGCGAGCCCTGCACATCGGCCTTCAGGATCAGCGAAAGCGTCTGCACATCGCCCTGGCCCATGTTGTCGAACATGTTCTCCAGCTTCGCGGCTTGCTGCTTGGCCAACTTCACATCGCGGTACTTGCCCTGGCGGAAGGTGGCGATTTCACGGGCGCGGCGTTCGTCGGCCAGCACCATGAATTCGTCGCCGGCACGGGGCACTTCGGTCAGGCCCTGGATTTCCACCGGGATGGACGGGCCCGCTTCGGTGGAGGGCTTGCCGGCCTCGTCGAGCATGGCGCGCACACGGCCATAGCTGGAGCCTGCCAGCACCACATCGCCCCGCTTGAGCGTGCCGCTTTGCACCAACACCGTGGCCACCGGGCCGCGGCCCTTATCGAGCTTGGCTTCGATCACCAGACCCTTGGCCAAGGCCTCCTGCGGCGCCTTCAACTCAAGTACTTCAGCCTGCAGCAGCACCTGCTCCAGCAGTTCGTCAATGCCCTGACCCGTCTTGGACGAAACGCCCACGAAAGGCGAATCGCCACCGAAGTCTTCCGGTACGACCTCTTCGCCCACCAGCTCGCTCTTGACGCGCTCGATGTTGGCTTCGGGCTTGTCGACCTTGGTCATGGCCACGACGATCGGCACACCAGCGGCCTTGGCGTGGCTGATGGCTTCCTTGGTCTGCGGCATCACGCCATCGTCGGCGGCACACACCAGAACCACGATATCGGTTGCCTGGGCACCTCGAGCGCGCATGGCCGTGAACGCTTCGTGGCCCGGGGTGTCCAGGAAGGTGATGGTGCCGCGCGGAGTGTCCACATGGTACGCACCGATGTGCTGGGTGATGCCACCGGCTTCGCCAGAAGCCACACGCGTGCGGCGGATGTAGTCCAGCAGCGAGGTCTTGCCGTGGTCGACGTGGCCCATCACCGTCACCACCGGTGCACGCGGCACTTCGATGGCCTCGGTGGCGGCATGTTCCTCTTCCAAGAAGGCTTCCGGGTCGTCAAGCTTGGCGGCAAGCGCCTTGTGGCCCATTTCCTCGACCACGATCATGGCCGTTTCCTGGTCCAACTGCTGGTTGATGGTGACCATCTGGCCCAGCTTCATCATCTGCTTGATCACCTCAGCGGCCTTGACGCTCATCTTGTGGGCCAGGTCGGCCACGCTGATGGTCTCAGGCACATGCACTTCCTGCACCACGGCTTCGCTGGGCATCATCGAAGTCATGGACGCATCGCGGTCACCGCCACGGCCCTTCCCCTTGGGGGCGCGCCAGCCGGCACGGGTGCCGGCCGTGGTGTCACCGCGGGTCTTGAGCGCACGCTTCTTGGCGGCATCGTCGGCCCAACTCGAAGACAGCTTCTCGCTCTTGACGGACTTCTTTTCGCCAGGCTTGGCAGCCGTGGCCGCTGCACCCGGGGCACCGGGCTTGGCGGCGGCCTTGTGGATCGTGCCCTTGATCGCGTTTTCCGCCGGCTTGGGTTCTTCGGGCTTCTTGGCCACGAGCACCTTCTTGGGCGCGTTCATCATGGCGCGGATGGCCGCGGCTTCGGCCTCGGCGGCCTTGCGGCGCTTTTCCAGGTCGGCCAGGCGCTGGCGTTCGGCTGCGTCGGCATCAACCGCCTTGACCACTCGGGCCACCGGCTTGGGCGGCGTGGTGTCGGCTGCAGCGGCTGGTGCAGCGGCAGGTGCAGCGGGCCCGGCCGCCTGCTCTGAAGGTGCCGCAGTGGCGGTCGGCACGGTGGCCACCGGTTCCGTTGCAGCCGGTGCCGCGGCAGCACCTTGCGCCTTGCGGGCAGCCTGCTCGGCTTCCAGTCGCTGAGCCTCGGCCAGCGCAGCAGCAGCCTGAGCCGCCGCTTCGCGCTCTGCGGCCTCGGCTCGGGCCTTGGCCTCTTCGGCCTCGCGCTGCTCCTTTTCCTCGCGCTGTCGGCGCTTCTCGGCAATCTCTTCTTCTTGACGGCGCAGCAGTTCAGCCTGGCGGTTGGCGTCCTCTTCGCGGCGGCGCAATTCGTCGTCGTCCACCACCGGAGTGGCCGGCGCTTCCACCATACCGGTGCCTTCATCGCGCTTGACGAATACGCGCTTCTTGCGCACTTCCACCTGAATGGTGCGGGCACGACCTGAGGAATCTGCCTGCTTGATCTCGCTGGTGCTCTTGCGGGTCAGGGTGATCTTCTTGCGCTCTGCGCTTGCCGTTCCGTGCGACGACCGCAAGAAGGTCAGCAGGCGCTCCTTGTCACCTTCGGTGAGAACGTCCTCAGCAGATTGCTTGGCGACCCCAGCCGACTGCAATTGTTCAAGCAGCGTTGTCGCCGGGCGATTGAGCTCAGCGGCAAACTGGGAGACGGTGGTCACAGCCATTGTGGGATTCCTTGGGGTGCGGTGCAGCGAGTGGGCGCGTTCGGTCGTGAGGCGTTCAGGGGCGGGGCTCAGGCGGTGAACCAGTGCTCGCGGGCCTTCATGATCAGCGCCTTGGCCTGCTCCTCAGGCATGTCGGTCAGCTCAATCAACTCGTCGACAGCCAAGTCGGCGAGGTCATCCCGGTTGTGGATGCCCCCGTCGGCCAGGCGTGCGATCAGGTCGGGCGTCAAGCCCTCGAGATCGCCCAGACCCTGGGCCACATCCTCGACGTTTTCCTCGCGGGCGATTTCCATGGTCAACAGCACATCCTTGGCGCGGTTGCGCAGTTCCATCACCGTGTCTTCGTCGAAGCCTTCGATGTCCATCAATTCCTGCATGGGCACATAGGCCACTTCTTCCAGGCTGGTGAAGCCTTCGGCGATCAGGATGTCGGCCACTTCCTCATCCACATCCAGCTTTTCGACAAACAGCGAGCGGATGGAATGAGATTCCTGCGCCTGCTTGGCGTTGGACTCTTCGGCAGTCATGATGTTGATGCGCCAACCGGTGAGCTCAGAAGCCAGGCGAACATTCTGGCCGCCGCGGCCGATGGCAATGGCCAGAGTCTCGTCGTCGACCACCACATCCATGGCGTGGCGCTCTTCGTCCACCACGATGGACTGCACATTGGCCGGCGCCAGCGCGCCGATCACGAACTGCGCCGGGTCTTCTGACCACAGCACGATGTCCACACGCTCGCCAGCCAGTTCGTTGGTGACCGCCGTCACGCGTGAGCCGCGCACACCCACACAGGTGCCGATCGGGTCCACCCGCTTGTCGTGCGACACCACGGCGATCTTGGCGCGCGAGCCCGAGTCGCGGGCGCAGCTCTTGATTTCCAGCAGGCCCTGCTCGATCTCGGGCACTTCCTGGGCAAACAGTTCGATCATGAAACCCGGTGCGCTGCGCGAGAGCATGATCTGCGGGCCGCGCATGGTGTTGTCGATGCCCGTGATGAAGGCCCGAACACGGTCGCCGCTGCGCAGGTTCTCCTTGGAGATCATCTCGCTGCGCTTGAGGCGCCCTTCCACGCGGCCGCTTTCGACGATCATGTCGCCCTTGTCCAGGCGCTTGACCGTGCCCACCATGATCCGCTCACCGCGCGAGAGGAAATCGTTGAGCAGCTGCTCACGCTCGGCGTCGCGGATCTTTTGCAGGATCACCTGCTTGGCTGCCTGCGCGCCGATGCGGCCAATCGTCACCGATTCAATGGGCTCCTCGATGTAGTCGCCCTCTTCGATTTCGCCCACGCGGTCGATGGCATCGGTCAACAGCTCTTCAGCGTCCGGGTTCTGCAGTCCGGCCGAATCCGGCACCACCAACCAGCGGCGGAAGGTCTCATATTCGCCGTTGTCGCGGTCCACCGACACGCGAATGTCCACTTCGCCACCGTGCAGACGCTTGGTGGCAGAAGCCAGCGCGGCCTCCACGGCACCGAAGACGACTTCGCGGTCCACGCTCTTTTCGCGTGAGATCGCATCGACCAGCATGAGCATTTCGCGGTTCATGTTTGTTGTTCTCCATTGCGGGCGGGCTTGGCGCGCCCCTTGAAATCCACCACCGGCACCAAGCGGGCCTCACGCACCTCTTCCAGCGTGAAGTCCAGCGCCTGCTCCGTCTTGCCTTCCAGGACGATCAGGCGCGGCTGCGGCTGCGCCTGCACCAATACGCCGCGGTACTTGCGGCGACCCTGAAAAGCCAACTTGAATGTCACATCCACTTCCAACCCGCAGAATCGATCCCAGTCCTGCGGCTTGCGCAGGGGGCGGTCCAGGCCGGGGGAAGACACTTCCAGCCGCTCGTAGTCGACCTGCTCAACTTCAAAAACCAATTGCAGTTGCCGGGTGACGAGCTCGCAATCGTCCACCGTCACGAATTCGGACTCCACGGCGTAGGCATGGCCCGGCACGCGGTCGATGGAAATGCGCAGCAGACCGCGCGGCAGGCGCTCCACATCCACGAGGTCGTAGTGCAAACCCTGCACCGTGGATTCCAGCACCGTCATCCAACTGCCCGAGGCAGCGGCGCGCTCAAAGGCGCCCTCTGCGGCTGTTTCGGCTGTTTCGGCTGCTTCGGCATGAACCGTCGGGGTGGCGCGGGGCCGGGGCTTCACAGCCCGATCCATCAAAACGGCGCGGCCCGCTCCCGCCTTGCTGGCGGAGCCGGTTTTGCCACCCGCGGGGCGGCGCGCTCGGTTCGATGTCGTTGAATTCATGCGAGACAAACAAAAAAGGGGCTGGAAGTTTCCGCCCCTCGATTGCGCGCCTGGCTCGCTTCCGTGGTGGGCTCCCGTAGAGCACTTCCGCGTAGGCGTCAACCGGTCGACGCGCAGCGCTGATCAGTCAACCGCGGACTATAGCGGATTTCCCTGACGCACGCAAGGTGCGTGCCACAATCGAGGCCCTGTCCTCATCCCCACCGGAGAACACCAACATGGGCTTCCTCGCCGGCAAGCGGCTCCTGATCACCGGAGTCTTGTCCAACCGCTCCATCGCCTACGGAATTGCCCGTGCCTGCCACCGCGAAGGGGCCGAACTGGCCTTCAGCTATGTCGGCGAGCGCTTCAAGGAACGCATCACCGAGTTTGCCGCCGAATTCGGCTCCTCCCTGATCTTCGACTGCGATGTGGGTGACGACGCGCAGATTGAGCAATTGTTTGCGGGGCTGAAGTCAGCCTGGCCTGAGGGATTCGACGGCTTTGTGCATTCCATCGGCTACGCGCCGCGCGAAGCCATCGCGGGCGACTTCCTGGACGGCCTGTCCCGGGAAGCCTTCAAGGTGGCGCACGACATTTCTGCGTACAGCTTTCCGGCCATGGCAAAAGCGGCAGCAGCCCAGCTGCGCCCCCAAAGCGCGCTGCTCACGCTGACCTATCTGGGC
>CAMCTE010000162.1 GCA_945878385.1 Azohydromonas lata NBRC 102462
GCTGGACAACACCGCTGCGTTTGCCGTCAGCCTGGAGCCCAGCGGCGGCTCGCCCACCGGCTCGCCTACGGGGCCGGTGATTTCAGTGGGGAAGTTGGGCGCTTGAGCGCACCAACATCGCCTGCTGGATCGTCGCGACCAACTTGACAAAGTCGTACGGCTTGGTCAGGGCGGCATCCATGCCGTGAGACAGCGCTTCGTTCAGTTCCTCTTGAAGAGCGGCTGCGGTCGCGGCCACGATTAGCAGACGCTGCCCTTCGGGCAGGCTGCGGATGATGCGCGTGGCCTCCACACCATCCATGACGGGCATCTGCACGTCCATCAGCACCGCGTCGAAGGGCTCGCCGGCCGCATGGGCGCGTTGCACCGCTTCCACGGCTTCCTGGCCGTTGACTGCGCTTTTCACCAAGGCGCCGGCGCGCTCCAGCATGCGCACGCCCACCACCTGATTGACGCGGTTGTCATCGGCCAGCAGGATATGCAGGCCCTGCAGGGGCAGTTGGTCAATACCTGATGGAGGGTCTGCCGCTGCCGTGCCCGTAGCGGGTGCGAAGGCCGGCTCCACCGCTACTTCAGCCCAGAAGGTACTGCCCTCACCGACCGTACTGTTCAGGCCTACCCGCCCATTCATACGCTGCGCCAGTTCCTTGCAAATGACCAGGCCCAGGCCGGTGCTGTCTTCTTGTTGGACACCTTGCAGGAGTTGCTCAAAGGGCCTGAACAGTTTGGGTTGGGACTCCTGGGGAATGCCCATGCCGGTGTCGCGCACCTCGATGCGCAGGCGATGGGGATCGGGCCGGCTCAGCGCCAAGATGATCTCACCCTGGAATGTGAATTTCAGTGCGTTGGCCAGGTAGTTCACCAGGATCTGGCGCAGCCGCACGGGGTCGGCTCGCACCCACCCCAAGGCGCCATCGCTGGCCTGCACCAACAGGCGCAACCCCTTGGATTCCACGCCCCACACGAACGAGGCACGTATGCGCTCCAACCATGGACCGAGCTCAAAGACTTCGGGTTGAAGTTCCAGCCGCCCGGCTTCAATCTTGGAAATGTCCAGAATGTCTGACAGCAGTTGCGCCATGCCGCGGCCTGATTCAAGCATCAGGTGCAGGTGAACCTGGCGGGTGGCTTCATCACCGCGCGGGTCGGCCGCCAATTCCGCCAAACCCAAGATACCGTTGAGTGGAGTGCGCAATTCGTGGCTCATGCGGGCCAGGAATTCGGACTTGGCGCGGCTGGCGGCCACGGCGTTTTCGCGGGACTTCTCCAACTGCTGCTCGTGGCGCTTTTGGTCGGTGATGTCTTCGATCAGCACCACGGTGGAAAGACCGTCGCGCATGCCCGGGTGGATCAGCCGGGTGGTGAGCCGGCCCTCGAAGGTGCTGCCGTCAGGCCGGTAAATGGTGTGTTCCATGCGAACCACCTCACCGCTGCATGGCGCCAGCGCATGCAGTTCGTGCAGGGCCTGCAGGCTTTGTGCACCGCCCACATTCAGCGCGGTGGCCTGCCCCAGGGCCTGACTACGCTCTATGCCCATGAGTTGCTCAAAGTGGCGGCTGACGCCGACCAGGGAGCCTCGTTGTATCACCATAATGGCAGCCTCTGCCGTGTCCATCACCGCCTGCAGTTCCAACTGACGCCGCTGCTCTTGCGAGATGTCGCGGCCCATCAGCATCAGATGCTGCACGCCATCAAGTTCCAGGCTGATGGCTGTGGCTTGTAGGGGCAGCGTGTTGCCTGTGGTCTGCCGGATTTCTAGGAGTTCATCGAAGACTTCTCCCTGGCGCACGCGGTTCAGAATCCGAGCCCATTGTTCGGGTCCGGTCCAAGCCCCCAGCGTGTCAGGGCTGCGGCCTTTGGTTTCTTGTTCGCTGCCGCCCATGATGCGCGCAAAGGCCGCATTGAAGAGCCGAATGTGGCCGCCGGGCAATTCTGAGAGCACGATGCCGTAGGGGCTGGCCTCCAGTACCGCACGCAGAGTGCGGTGGGTCTGTTCGCTGAAGACCTGTTGGTAGTGCTGGTGGGCCAGGGTGACCGATGCCGCAACGGTTTGGCGCAGGATGCGCCCTATGCCGATGCCCAGGATGCCGCCCAACAACAAACTGAGCACCGCCGAAAACGCCACGGCGATTTGTGAGGGCACATGAGCGACCTGTATGGGCGGGCTGCTGGGCACCAGCGAAAGCACCAGCAAGAGCGCCCCCAGGGCGACCGAGACGGCGACCCGCACAGGCGCCAAACAGGCCACCATGAACAGCAAAACAGGCCCGATATTCAGGGCTGGCGTGCGAATGCCTATGCCGTTGTGGTGCGCAAACAATACAACCAGGGCGTAGGTGGTCAAAACAAAACCGGCAATGCCCGTGCTGGACCGACCGATATCGAGTTTTCGCAGGATTGATGCGGCCACGACCAACGCGAAACAAATCACCGCCCCAATGTGGGGCGCCGAGTAGGCGTGGGGCATGGTGAGGATCAATCCCAGAAGTGCGGACCCCAGGCAGATGACGCCGCCGTAGACCCAGTCGACCACGGTGGACTGTCTCAGCTTTTCCTCAAAGGCGCGTTCACCAGCGCCGTGCGGGCCAGTTTGAAACCCCGAGGGTGGACCTGCTGCCATGCGTCGATTCTGCGTCAAAGTGGTGTGTAGAACGACGGCTGTTGGTAGCGCAGTGCTCAGTGCCCGTGCGAGAGCTTCTCGCCGTCCTTCAGGCGGTATTCGGTGCCGCAGTAGGGGCACTTGCCGTGCCCTTCATGGCTCAAGTCGATGAATACTTTGGGGTGTGTGCTCCACAGCGGCATGCGCGGGTTGGGGCAGAACACCACGCCGGGGCCGTGCAGGTCGGTTGCGGTGACTTCAACGATAGCTTTGACTTCAGACATGCTCACACCTTGCTCAGCCAGTGGGCGTACTTCGGGTTGCGGCCGTTGACGATGTCGAAGAAGGCCGACTGAATCTTCTCGGTGATGGGGCCGCGGCTGCCGGCGCCCAGTTCGATGCGGTCCAGTTCACGGATAGGCGTTACCTCGGCGGCGGTACCGGTGAAGAAGGCTTCATCGCAGATGTAGACCTCGTCGCGCGTGATGCGCTTTTGCACGATCTCCAGGCCCAAATCTTTGGCGATGTGGAAGATGGTGTTGCGGGTGATGCCGTTGAGCGCGCCGGCGGAAAGGTCAGGCGTGTAGATCACGCCGCCCTTGATGACGAACAGGTTTTCGCCTGCGCCTTCGCTGACGAAGCCAGAGGAGTCCAGCAACAGGGCCTCGTCGTAGCCCTCATCCGTGGCTTCCATATTGGCCAGGATGGAGTTGGTGTAGTTGCTCACCGCCTTGGCCTGCGTCATGGTGATGTTCACATGGTGGCGGGTGTAGCTGCTGGTCTTCACGCGGATGCCGCGCTTCAAGCCCTCTTCGCCCAGGTAGGCGCCCCAGGGCCAGGCGGCGACCATCAGGTGGATCTTGTTGCCCTTGGGGGACACGCCCAGCTTTTCGCTGCCGATCCAGGTCAGGGGCCGCAGGTAGCAACTCTCGAGCTTGTTTTCGCGCACCACCAGCTTTTGCGCCTCTTCCACCTGCTCAATGGTGAAGGGAATCTTCATGCGCAGGATCTTGGCGCTGTTGAACAGGCGCTCGGTGTGTTCGCGCAGGCGGAAGATGGCCGTGCCATCGACGGTGTTGTAGGCCCGCACGCCTTCGAAGGCGCCACAGCCGTAGTGCAGCGTGTGGGTGAGCACATGGATCTTGGCGTCGCGCCAATCGACCAACTGGCCGTCCATCCAGATTTTGCCGTCGCGGTCGTCCATGCCCATGTCAGGTCCTCAAGTGCTTTGGGAAACCGCTCATTCTAAAACCTGGGGAGCCTGCGGCGGCGGGGCTTCGGCGGCCGATGCGGCCCTGACCAAAGTGGCCGCCACGCAGCGCCCGCGCAGGAAGTCCACCACCAGGGCGTCGCCCCCGCGGTCCAGCCATTCCCAGCTTTCCTGCGCACCGGGGCTGGCATGCGGAAGGCGGCGGCCCAGGCTCTTCGTTTCGCGCAGCACCTGCAGCATCTTCATGCCGCGCTCGATCCGCGTGTGCGCCATCAGCGCGCTTTCCACCACGGCCACCGGGTTGGTGGCGGCCGCGCGCATCACCCGCAGCGCCCGGCTGAACTGCAGCAGCAGCCAGAAGACGATGATGGTGAAGCCCAGGATGACCCCCGGCCAGCCGTACAAGGTGTAGCCGATGGCAATGGCGGCCACGGCCAGGCCCCAGCCCACCAGGGCCGAGCCATTGAACAGGAAGCGCTGTATGGACATGGGGTGAATGTTAACGAGCGGGCGGCACAATCGCTGGCGTGGACAAGCTGCACACCTGGGTCATCAATCTCGACCGCGCGCCTGAGCGCCTGACGCGCATTGGGGCGGCGCTGGATGCATTGGGTGTCGAATGGACGCGGTTTTCGGCGGTGGAGGGCAAGCTGGTTCCGGCCGATGAGCAGGCCGCCTTGCTGGACCGCGCCGGCTTTGAGCGGCTGCACGGCATGACGCCTTCATTGGGTGAACTGGGCTGCTATTTGTCGCACGTGCGGCTGATGCAGGCCTTCCTGGCCAGCCCGAATGAATTCGCCTTGATTCTGGAAGACGATGTGAAGCCCACGGCGGCCCTGCCCGAAGTGCTGCAGCGCTTGGTGGCGGCAGACGGGCGGTGGGACATGGTGAAGCTCTCGGCCATTCACAGCGGCTCGCCCATCGGCGTGCTGGATGTGGGACAGGGGCACCAGTTGGGTGTGATGTTCAGCCGCTGCACGGGGTCTTCAGCCTATGTGATCAACCGGGCGGCTGCGCAGCGGTATGTGGAACGCTTGTTGCCGATGCAGCTGCCTTATGACCACGCGTATGACCGCGGGTGGGTGTATGGGCTGAAGGTGCGGCGCGTGTTTCCCGAGGTGTGCGTGCACGACGACCAGGTGGAGTCGACCATCGGCACGCCCGGGCCTTCAAGGAAGTTCCATTGGACGCGGCGGTGGTCGACTTACGGGTATCGCCTGAGGACGGAGGTGAGGCGGTTTGGGTATGGAGTGGGGGAGTGGGTGAGGGGGCGGTGATGGGGCGGTGAGGCATCGGTCGGGATAGGCCCCTGCTGCGGCGAGCCTCAGCGCGTGTGTGCGCCGGTCAGCGTGATGGCAGCCCCAGGCACCCACACCCGGTTGTCTGCATCAAGCCGGTAGGCCTGGGCCTCTAGCCGCACATAGAAGGCGCCGAAGGGGAGGCCCATCACCCGAGTGGCGGGGCGCACTCCACCGGCCAGGCCCACTTCGCCAAAGGCAGTGAAGCCGCGCGGCAGGGCCTTGGCGCGCAGGCTTGACCTGCCCCCCATCAGCCGTACCAACCTGAAGTAGCAGGAGTCCGCCAACCAGGAGAATGGCGGACATGAGGAAGAGCAAATTCACCGAGGAACAAATCATCGGGTTCCTGAAGCAGGCCGAGGCCGGGATGGCCGTGGCCGATATCTGCCGATCCGGCGGGTTTTCCGATGCAACGTTCTACAAGTGGCGCGCCAAGTTCGGCGGCATGGAGGCCTCAGACGCCAGACGGCTGCGCGAGCTGGAGGCCGAGAATGCCAAGCTCAAGAGCCTGCTGGCCGAGGCGCACCTGGACATGCACGCTTTGAAGAGCGTGCTCGGGGTAAAGCGCTAGCCCCACAGGCCAAGCGGACGGCCATCGGGCGACTGATCAACGAGCATCAGTTGTCCGAGCGCCGGGCCTGCCGACTTGTGGGGCTGAGCCGAGACAGTTACCGACATCCGCCGGTGGACAGCGAGCAGACGCAGGCGCTGAAGACCAAGATCGTCGAAATCGCCCACGCCCGGCGCCGGTTTGGTTATCGGCGCGTGCATGACCTTCTGCGAACGGAGTTCCCGCGTGTCAACCACAAGCGGGTGTACCGGTTGTACAGCGATGCGAATCTGGCTGTGCGCCAACGCAAGAAGGTGCGCAGGGCGGCGTCTGAGAGGGTGCCGCTGAACCTGGCCACGAGGATCAACGAGGTGTGGAGCATGGACTTTGTGAGCGACAGCCTGGCCAATGGCAGGCGGCTGAAGTGTTTGACCGTAGCCGATGACTTCAGCCATGAATGCGTGGACATCGCGGTGGACTACGGCATGAGCGGCCAGTACGTCACCAGACTTCTGGATCAGGCTGCTTTGTTCCGCGGCTACCCCGCGGCCGTGAGAACCGATAACGGCCCGGAGTTCAC
>CAMCTE010000163.1 GCA_945878385.1 Azohydromonas lata NBRC 102462
CCAGATAGGCGAAGACCCGCACGGCATACCCAACAACCTGCTGCCTTACATCACCCAGGTGGCGGTGGGCAAGCTGCCCGAACTGGCGGTGTTTGGCAACGACTACCCCACGGTGGACGGTACCGGCGTTCGCGACTACATTCATGTGGTGGACTTGGCCGAAGGCCACCTGGCGGCTTTAGCCGCATTGAATGCGCCGCACATCCGCCCTGGGACATACACATGGAACCTGGGTACCGGCCATGGTTACAGCGTGCTGCAGATGGTCCAGGCCTTTGAAGCCGCCAGCAGCCGCCCCGTGCCCTACCGTTTGGCCCTGCGCCGCCCCGGCGACATTGCCACCTGCTACGCCGACCCCACCAAAGCCGCCACCGAACTGGGCTGGACCGCGAAGCGCGACCTGAACACCATGATGCGCGACGCTTGGCGCTGGCAGTCGCAGAACCCAGATGGCTATCGTGGATGAAATTAAAAATTCAATGATAAACGCAGATTCTGACTCAGGACTCAGGACTCAGGACTCAGGACTCAGGACTCAGGACTCAGGACTCAGGACTCAGGACTCAGGACTCAGGACTCTTGCGGGATTTCACATCATGGGTGAAATCATGATTCGTACATTGAGTCGTTTTGCAGCGCCTGCATTGGCTTTGCCCCGAGCAGTCAAACGCGGAGTCGTGCTAGCTTTGGATGCGGGCCTTTGTATTTTGTCTGTCTGGCTGGCTTTTTATTTGCGCAGTGGCACTTTCACTTCACTGTCAGGCCCAGCCATCTGGCCCGCCGTAGCCTCTGTTGTTCTGGCTTTGCCTGTTTTCATCACCTCGGGTCTCTACAGAGCCATTTTCCGCTACAGCGGTTTGCCGGCCATGGTGGCGGTGGGGCATGCCATGTTGTTGTATGGCCTGGCTTTTGCGGCTATTTTTACCTTCTGGGGTGTGGATGGCGTTCCACGCACAGTGGGCTTGATCCAGCCGATTTTGCTGCTGCTTTTGGTCGGTGCATCACGCGCTGCGGCTCGGGTGTGGTTGGGTGGGCTGTACCACCAGCAGCTTCGCAAGGCATCTTTGCCGCAAGCGCTGATTTACGGGGCGGGCAGTGCAGGGCGTCAACTGGCCTCGGCCATGGCCAACAGCCCAGAAATTCGGGTGGTGGGTTTTCTGGACGATGACGACCGGTTGCACGGCCATGTGCTCAATGGCTTGCCTATTCATAACCCGGCGGATTTGGTCGAGGTGTTGAACGGCACCTCCATCACCGATGTGCTGTTGGCCTTGCCAAGCGTGTCACGTCAGCGGCGTAACGAAATTTTGAATGAACTAAAGCACCACAAGGTGGCGTTGCGCACCTTGCCAGGCTTGAGTGATATTGCCACTGGCAAGGTGAGCCTGAGCGATGTGCGCGAGCTGGACATTGACGACTTGTTGGGCCGCGAGCCGGTCAAGCCCAATGGTTTGTTGCTCAACCTGAATACGCACCACAAAACAGTGCTGGTGACTGGGGCGGGGGGTAGCATTGGCAGCGAACTGTGCCGTCAGATCCTCAAGACCAATCCCAAGCAGCTGCTGCTGGTGGAAATGAGCGAATTTGCGCTTTATCAGATTCACCAGGAGCTGCAGGCGGCTGTGGCTGGCGAGCGAGTCAGCGTGAACGAGCCGGTGGAAGGCGACGCGCCTGCAGATTCGCAGGTTAATGCTGGGCCAGCCATTGAGATCGTGCCCTTGCTGGCCTCGGTATGCGACGAAGTGCGCATGCAAGAGATCATGGACACCTGGAAGCCGAACACGGTGTACCACGCTGCTGCCTACAAGCATGTGCCCCTGGTGGAGCACAACCCGGCCGAGGGGGTGAGGAACAACGTGTGGGGCACCCGGGTGTGTGCCGAAGCGGCTGCGCGCAATGGCGTGCGCAACTTTGTACTCATCAGCACCGACAAGGCAGTGCGGCCCACCAACATCATGGGCGCGACCAAGCGCTTGGCAGAGATGGTGTTGCAGGCACTGGCCGAGGTGAATACCGCTGTGGCTGCCCAAGGGGGCAGGGCGCCCAGTGCGCGGACCACTTTTTCGATGGTGCGCTTTGGCAATGTGTTGGGCTCCAGTGGCTCGGTGGTGCCTCTGTTTCGCGAGCAGATCAAAAACGGCGGCCCCATCACCCTGACGCATGCCGACATCACCCGCTACTTCATGACCATCCCTGAGGCGGCGCAGCTGGTCGTTCAAGCCGGTGCCATGGGGCAGGGCGGTGATGTGTTTGTGCTGGACATGGGCCAGCCCGTCAAGATCATCGACCTAGCCCGCCGCATGGTGGAGCTGTCGGGCCTGACAGTGCGCGACGAGCTAAACCCCAGTGGCGACATCGAGCTGGTCGTGACAGGCCTGCGCCCCGGTGAAAAGCTTTATGAAGAGCTGTTGATTGGCGACAACCCCAAGCCCACCCAGCACCCACGCATCATGAAGGCGCATGAGCAGTACCTCACTTGGCCTCAATTGGAGGGCAAGCTCAACGCCCTGAGCATGGCCATGGGTGTGAACGATGTGCCTGTCATCCGCGCCTTGCTCAAAGACCTGGTCAGTGGCTACCAGCCCAGCGGCGAAGTGGTGGACTGGGTACACATGGCTCTTGAGCGTGAAGCGCTCGCCAATGAGTAAATTGAGTTGATGGGCGGTCGATGAAAATCTTGTCAGACCTCGTCAACATGCTTATGCCCAAGAGCGATCCGTCCGTGCTCTATGTGAGCATTGACGAGCTGCCCAACCCGCGCGATTGGGGCACTGTGGACTTGATTGCGGGCAACAAGCTGATCTTCAGCGAAGACATTGACTTGGCCGTACCCAACACCGACGCCATCGAGGCCCTGATTGGCCAATATTGGCAAGAGATCCAATCCAGCGGTTACCAGCGGATCGAATACAAAAACGTATCCGGCTGGGTGCAGAAAAAGATCGAAGAGAAGCTGGCCTCAGGTCGGCGCTGACCCAGATCAGCCCTTCGGTGGGGCTCAGTTGACTTTGCGGACGCTGGCCGGTGGCAGCGACATCTTGACTTGCTTGCTCAGAATGTTGAGCAGCACCATCACCCGGCCTTCGGCATCGGCCATTTGGTAGATGGCCTCCACCCCCACAAACGGCCCGTCGGTCACCACGACCTGCTCGCCTGGCTCAAAGTGACGCAGTTGCACCTCAGCCGAATCGGTTTTGACCTGCAGCTGGGCAATCAGCTCGCCTTCGATCTTGGCTGGCGTTTGCCCAAAAGTCACCAAACGGCTGACGCCAACGGTGGAGCGGATGGGAGCCCAGCTTTGTGATTCCAGCCCCGTGCCCAGGCGGATGAACAGATAGCGGGGGAAAAGCGGCTCTTGCACCACCTGCAAGGCACCCCGACGCAGCTTTTCTGCACGGATCAGCGGCAGAAAACATGCGAAGCCTTGGCGCTCGAGGTTGTCCAGAGCAACGCGTTCTTGGCGGATCTTGGTGTGGATCAGATACCAGTTGCTCATCTCAAGGCCTTTTCTTACAGATTCGACAACGGATTCTACCGGCTCGGGTGACCGGTAACTGACAGGGGGGCCAGAAGCGGAGCCGTTTTCAGCTGCGCCGGTCAAAACCCGCCCGGTCCCAAGGCCAGATGTCCATGTTGAAGCGGTTGCGCACCTTGCGAACCAGCTTTTTGGACAGGGTGTCGGTGATGCCGCCGACAAAATAGGCGCTCTTTTCTGCATACGCACCCCTGCGCTCGGGGTCTTGTTCGTAGGTCAGGCCTTCGTGCTGTTCGGCCAACTTGGCCCGCTCTTTGAGCACGGCAGCTGAGTTGAAGACCCAGTCCACAAAGTCAATTTCTTCAGGCGTCCAGTCGCAGCTGGGCGCATTCAGATACTCGGCTGCCCATTCGGCACCGTACCGGTTGCTGGCGTGCCAATACAGGTGCTCCGTCAACACCGTTCTGCCTGTAAGCCCCTCCGCAATGTAGGGGTTGGCCGCGATCCCGCGCCGAATGTAGGTGCAGGCAGACACGTAATCCCCACCCCTGAAAGCAATTTGCCCGGCCTGGTACCAGTGGGCCGGTGAGTCTGGCGCATGTTCCAGAAAGTGCCCCAGTGCCGAGCGGGCGTCGCCCAGCATCATGCTGATGTCGCCCACCAGCATGCGCACGCCCAGGTTGTCGGCCGGGCACCAGGCCAGCATTTTTTGGGCAAGCTGCTGCGCGGCTTTGGCATCGCGGCGGTCCATCAGGCCCAGTAGGTAGCCGTGGGCCACCCTTAAAAATGGCCGGTTGTCCACCTCTGACCAGCTGATCCGGCCGTTGTAGCCTTTGGGGATGAGTAAGCTTGCCTGCTTGAAGGCCTTGGCCCAGACCTCGGTGGCTTCGTCCCGCATTTCGAGTGCCCACAGGCGGTTAGCCAGGTAGTTTTGCAGCTCCAGATTTCCAGGCGACTGGGCCAACAGCTTTTGGGCGTGCAGCAGGGCCTGCTTGTCGTTGATGCGACCGGCGTCCAGTTCGTCCATGAGCTGGTCCAGCGCTTCTTCCTGATCCCAGTTGCGCGAGAAGCAGCCAAACCCGACGGGTTCGTCGGTGTCGAAGTCTGGCTCTTGGCGGATGGTGAAGGTGAGCTGCTGGCTGGTGGAGGTTTTGGGGGCTGTGGGCTTTTTAGGCATCTTGAGGGCTCGGGCTGGATGGCGGAGGCAAGGCGGTCGTGGTCATAGTCGTGTAGACCCGGCCCTGTGTGGCGATGTAGCGACGGATTTCTGGGGCCATGTGCTCTGGCACAAGCATGAGGCTCAGGCCCATGGCCTCTGCAATGCGCTCGATGGAAGACAGTCGCGGATCGCGCTTGCCACTTTCGATCTCGGACAAGTGCTGAGGCGACATGCCCGTGGCAGCCGAGACCGCCTCCAGCGTCAAATGACGTTGGTTGCGCTGCCGGCGCAGGGCTGAGGGAATGAAAGAATCCATAGGCGGTAGAGTAGACCAAGTGTGTGGAATATTTTCATATGATCGTATGAATTCGTGTGGCTGGAGATGTTTGAAGTGATTTGGATGCGTGTTGCTTGGTATTTGGCGATGGCGGCAGTGGCGGTGCTGGCGCTGATGCCCATTGAGCATTTGCAGCTACCGGTGTTTGACTGGTGGGACAAGGCGCAGCACGCCCTGGCTTTTGTGGTGTTGACCGGCTGGGCCTTGCTGCTGTGGCCAGTGAATACCTTGCCCGTGGTGGTGGGCATGCTGGCATATGGCGCAGGCATTGAAGCCGCGCAGTGGGTCGTAGGCTGGCGCTTTGCAGAGTGGGCCGATCTGACGGCGGATGCCGTGGGTGTGTCAGTGGCTTGGTTAGTGGTCAACGGCTGGTGGCGTTTTGAAAGCCGCAAACAGGAGAGGGCAGTTTCATGAGCGCACGAGTTTTTGCGTTCGACCAATTCACTGATTTGCACGATCAGGCTAAGGCTTCGCCACGTTTGCGGCAGCACCTGAATATCCATGCCAGCCATGAAGCGCCGTTCCAAAGGCTGTTCATCGCCTTTGGTCTGGAAAGCTATGTTCGGCCCCATCGGCATCACTTGATGCCCAAGGACGAAACCTTGGTGGCTGTGCAAGGTCTGTTGGGTGTGCTGGTGTTTGACGACGCGGGTCAGGTTGTTCAGCAATTTAAACTCGGCACACAGAGCCACGCAGGTTCAGACGTCGGCCCCGTGGTGGACATGCCCGCTGGAACTTGGCATACGGTGCTGGCCTTGACACCCGATGCGGTTCTGCTGGAAGGCAAGGCTGGGCCGTTTGACCCGCAGGGGCCGCGTGAGTTCGCTGACTGGGCGCCGGAGGAGGGGGCGGATGAGGCGCTGGTGATCTTGCGGGAGTGGCGAGAATTGTTCGCTGGAGAATTTAGAAGCCCAAAGATTGCTGCTCCGATCAGTTTCACTCCGCAGGCTCTCAAGCGATGGGAGTCCATCCCCGGAGAGATCCGCCAGCGCTTGCTGCGCGATGTTTGGTGTGGGGACTGCGGAACCAGTGTCACCATCACCCACTTTACCGGCCGTATCGAGCGCGGCGACTTGATCCTGACTGGCCAATGCGGGCAATGCCAGGGCGAAGTGGCCAGGGTGATTGAGGGTGAGTGAAGGAACGCCGCAGAACTACTGCGCTGTGGCGTTCCTTGCTCACGCTTTAT
>CAMCTE010000164.1 GCA_945878385.1 Azohydromonas lata NBRC 102462
GAGACCACCGAGACCACCGAGACCACCGTGACTACCGCCCCTATGTCCATCCGCCCGGCGCAGCCGCAGGACTCGGCCGCCATCGTCGGTCTCATCCGTGAACTGGCCGACTTCGAGCAGCTTCTTCATCTGGTGGAGGTGACGCCCGAGCAACTCGCCCAGCAGCTCTTCGGCCCGCGCCCGGCGGCTGAGTGCGTGGTGGTTCAGGGTGGCCCGGGCGCACAGGGGCCACAGGGCACGGTGGTTGACGAACAGGAGATCGTGGCCTTCGCGCTCTTCTTCCACAACTTCTCCACCTTCCTGGGCCGCCCGGGCCTGTATCTGGAAGACCTGTACGTGCGCCCCGCTCACCGAGGCCGCGGCATCGGCCGTGCGCTGTTGACGCACCTGGCGGGCCTGGCCCGTCAGCGCGGCTGTGGCCGCTTCGAATGGAGCGTGCTCGATTGGAATGCGAACGCGATTGCGTTTTATGAAAAGCTGGGCGCCACCGTGATGCCCGATTGGCGCATCTGCAGGGTCACCGGTCCTGGTCTTCAGGCCTTGGCGGGTGAGGGTTTCCGGGCTGGCTCAGACGCTGAGCCACCGGTTTAGGCGGCGTGCCAATCCAGGCACTGCAGGCCGCGAACGCGCGAAAACTCTCGCAGGTTGCGGGTGACCAGGGTGGCCTGGTGCCGCAGCGCGGTCGCGGCGATCAGGGTGTCGTGGGGCCCAATGGGCGCGCCCGCTGCTTCCAGTTCAGCACGCAGTCGGGCCGCGCAGTCGGCACATTCGCGGTCGAAGGCCAGGCGCTGCATGGGTCTCAGCAGCTGGTCCAGCGCCTGCATGCGCGGCGCAGACGCATCGGCGCCCAAACGCGCCAACCCATAACGCAACTCGTATTCCACGATGGCCGGTACACCCACCTCTGCAGGAGGTAGGGCCTGAAGCCGCGGCACCACCTGGGTGTCGCCGCGGAAGTAGTAGCTGATGGTGTTGCTGTCCAGAACCAGCACGGCCAGCCCTCAGAAGCCTACGCGTGGCGTGTCGGGCGCCGATGGGCCGTCTTCGCTGCCGCACAACGGAAAGTCAGGGAAGCGGCCGGCCAGCGTCAGGCAGTCCTGCGGCCATTCCTGGGCCGCATAGCGGCGAATGGCCTCGGCTACCCAACGGCTTTTGGACACGCCTTGCGCATGTGCGGCCTGGTCTACCAAGGCCTGCGTGGCGTCGTCGAGGTAAAGCGTGATTTGAGACATGGCTTGGCGGAGGGAGGAGGCACCGACTCGACAAGTATACGATAACGTATAAGTATCGTCATGTCCGATCCCAACTACCCCGTGCCGCCCATGGTCCCCAGGTCGCCGCGCAGCTTCGCATTCCTATCACCACATCCCCGCCTTGCCGATACGATCACACCGTGAAGAAAGCCGCCACTCCCGACCACTACGTCCACCTGCATGGCGACTTCCGCTGGCAGGTGCCTGAAGACTTCAACATCGCCGAGGTGTGCAGCCGCCGCTGGGCGCGCGACACGCCGCAGGCGGTGGCCATCAGTCAGGAAACGGAGGACGGCTTCGACCAAGGCCCCGCCGCGCAGTGCAGCTACGGCGCGCTGCAGGAGCGTGCCAACCGCCTGAGCAATGCCCTGGCGGCCCTGGGCGTGCAGCGGGGCGACCGGGTGGCCGTGGTGATGCCCCAACGCATCGAAACCGCCGTGGCCCACATCGCGCTGTACCAGATGGGGGCGGTGGCCATGCCGCTGTCCATGCTCTTCGGCCCCGAAGCGCTTGAATACCGGCTGCAGGATTCCGAGGCCGTGGCGGCCATCACCGACGATTCATCGCTGGCCGCGCTGCGCCAGGTGGCGCCCCAATGCCCGGCCCTGCGGGAGCTGATCGTGGTCGATGCGCAGGCCTTGCCGCCCACCCCCGGCCGCAACCAGCGCGCGGGCACCCGCTCGCCGGCCCGCAGCATCAGGTTTCACGATTGGCGCAGCACCTTGCAGGCCCAGGCCGAGACCTTCACGGCCGTGAAGACCAAGGCCGATGAAGCCGCCGTGCTCATCTACACCAGCGGCACCACCGGCCCGCCCAAGGGCGCGCTCATTCCGCACCGGGCCCTGATCGGCAACCTCACCGGCTTCGTGTGCAGCCAGAACTGGTTCCCGCATGTGCAGCCCTGCGGCGTACGAACCAACAGCGCCAACAGCACCACCGGCACCAACAGCGCCCACGCCACCCCCGAGCCGGTGTTCTGGTCCCCGGCCGATTGGGCCTGGACGGGCGGCCTCATGGACGCACTGCTGCCCACCCTGTATTTCGGCAAGACCATCGTCGGCTACCAGGGTCGCTTCTCGGCCGACCGCGCCTTTGAGATCCTGCAGCGCCACCGCGTCACGCACAGCTTTCTCTTTCCCACCGCCCTGAAGGCGATGATGAAGGCGCATCCGCAGCCGCAGGCCCGCTTCCAGTTGGAACTGCGTGCCATCATGAGCGCCGGCGAAGCGGTGGGCGATGCGGTCTTCCACTGGTGCCAACAAGCGCTGGGCGTGACCGTCAACGAGATGTTCGGTCAGACCGAGATCAACTACATCGTGGGCAACTGCACCCTCAGCGTGGATGAACAGGGCCACCCGCAACCCGGCTGGCCCGCACGAGCGGGCAGCATGGGCCGCGCCTACCCCGGCCATCGCGTGGCGGTAATCGACGATGAAGGGCGCGAATGCCCGCGCGGCACCCCCGGTGACGTGGCTGTACACCGCAAGGACATCCACGGCCAGCCCGACCCCGTCTTCTTCCTGGGCTACTGGAAGCGCGACAAGGCCACCCGCGACAAATACACCGGTGACCCTGCCGACAGCTGGTGCCGCACCGGGGACATGGCCATCATGGATGAGGACGGCTACCTCTGGTACCAGGGCCGCAGCGACGACATATTCAAGGCCGCCGGCTACCGCATCGGGCCCAGCGAAATCGAGAACTGCCTGGTCAAGCACCCGGCCGTGGCCAATGCCGCCGTGGTGCCCAAGCCCGACCCCGAGCGCGGTGCGGTGGTGAAGGCCTACATCGTGCTGGCTGCGGGCTACAAGGCGAGCCCTGAACTCATCAACGAACTCCAGCGCCATGTGCGCGGCAAGCTGGCGCCGTACGAATATCCCAAGGACATCGAGTTCATCGACAGCCTGCCCATGACCACCACCGGCAAGGTGCAGCGGCGCATCCTGCGCCTGCAGGAAGAGGAGCGTGCGCGCGCCAAGACCCTGCCTCGTGCTTGATTCCCAAAGGCGGGCCCTCTTCGTTTGTCGCGACAATCGAGGGCGATCCCGCAACGGCGTCGTCCACTGATCGGGGGCCGACCACCACTCCCCAGATTTTTTTGACTCACCCAGCATATGGACAAGATCATCCTCGGCACCAGCGACCTCTCCGTCAGCCCCATCTGCCTGGGCACCATGACCTTCGGCGCGCAAACCGATGAAGGCGAAGCCTTCCGCATCATGGATGCGGCCTTGGAGGCCGGCATCAATTTCTTCGACACGGCCGAGATGTACGCGGTGCCACCCACCCGAGAAAGCTTCGGCAAGACCGAAACCATCATCGGCAACTGGTTCGCACAGCGCCCTGGCGCGCGAGCGAAGGTGGTGTTGGCCAGCAAGATCGCCGGCCCCTCGCGCAACATGGACTGGATCCGCAACGGCGCTGCCGACCTCAAGCCCGAAGACTTCAAGGCTGCCTGCGACGACAGCCTCAAGCGCCTGAAGACCGACGTGATCGACCTCTACCAGATCCACTGGCCCAACCGCAATGCGCCCGTCTTCGGTCAGGTCTACTACGACCCTTCGAAGAACAAGTCGCAAACCTCCATCGAAGCGCAGTTGCGCGCTTTGGAAGATCTCGTCAAGGCCGGCAAGGTGCGGCACATCGGACTGTCCAATGAAACACCCTGGGGCTTGAGCGAATTCCTCAAACTGGCCGAACAGCACGGCCTGCCTCGCGTGCAAACCGTTCAGAACCCCTACTGCCTCGTCAACCGCGTGGTCGACAACGGCCTGGATGAAGTCATGCAGCGCAGCACGGTGTCGCTGCTGGCCTATTCACCCTTGGGCTTCGGCGTGCTAACCGGAAAGTACGACGACCACGGCATCCTGCCCTCCGACCACCCTGATGCCGGCCGCTTGTCGATCTTCGAGTCCATGCGCAAGCAGCGCTGGGCCCGCCCCGAGACCCTGGCCGCCGCCCGCCGCTACAACGAATTGGCCCGCGAGCATGGGCTGATGCCCTTTGAGCTCGCCCTGGCCTTCTGCTATCGCAACTGGCGCGTGGCCTCCACGATCATCGGCGTGCGTACGCTGGAGCAGTTGCACCCGTGCGTGCAGGCCTCGTCGGTGCAACTCAAGCCCGAGCTGCTCGGAGCCATCGACGCCATCCGCTGGGAACACCGCGACCCGGCGCAGTAAGCCCGATCCACTTCAGCAGGCTCGGCGGCCCGTCACATCCGGCCTGCTTCCACCGGCGCGCACCCATGGCCAAGAAGGACAAGCACGTCAGCGAAACCCCTGCCACCCAATGGCTGAAGGCTCACGCTGTGAGCTACACCGAGCACCCCTACGACTACGTGGACCACGGCGGTACTGCGGAAAGCGCGCGCCAGCTCGGCTGGGACGAACATGCCGTCATCAAGACCCTGGTGATGCAGGATGAAAAGGCCCAGCCCCTGGTCGTGCTGATGCACGGCGACTGCACCGTCAGCACCAAGAACCTGGCACGCGAGATCGGCTGCAAATCCGTCTCGCCGTGCAAGCCCGAAGTGGCCCAGCGCCACAGCGGCTACCTGGTGGGTGGCACTTCGCCTTTCGGTTTGCGCAAGGCTGTTCCGGTCTATGTCGAAGCCACTGTTCTCGAGCTTCCCCGCATCCTCATCAACGGCGGAAGGCGGGGATTCCTCGTGGAACTCGATTCCGCCCATCTGTTGCAACAGCTCGGAGCGCGAATCGTGAACTGCGCAATCCCGGCGTAGCGTTCAGCTCACCCGCCGCCACCCGCCCTGCACGCCGCCCGGCGACAGCACCACCTGCCACAACTGGTTCGAACGTGCCCTGAAGGTGCCCGCGCAGCTCAGCAGGTAGTAGCGCCAAACCCGGTGAAAGCGTTCATCGTAGTGGCGCGACAAAGCAGGCCAAGCCGCTTCAAAGCGTTCATGCCAGGCCATCAAGGTGCGGTCGTAGTCGGCGCCAAAGTTGTGCCAGTCCTCGATCACGAAATGCCGCTCGGCCGAGCAGGCCAGTTCGCCAGCCGAGGGCAGAGCCCCATTCGGAAAGATGCGCTGGTCGATCCAGGCATCCGTTTCGACTCCAGCGTGGTTCTTCCCGATCGTGTGCAGAAGTGCCAAACCGTCGTTCGCCAGGCTGCGTCCAATCACTTCAAAGAACGCTTCGTGGTTCTTGTGGCCCACATGCTCGAACATGCCCACCGAGGCCACACGGTCGAATCGTTGTGCACCGTCCCGGTTGAACAGGCGGTAATCCGTCAGTTCCACCCGCGCCGGTAGACCCCGCAGACGTTCTTGCGCCCACCGCGCCTGTTCGCCTGAAATCGTCAGGCCCGTCACCCGCGTGCCGTAATGTTCAGCCGCATGGCGCATCAGGCTGCCCCACCCGCAGCCGATGTCCAACAGGCTCATGCCGTGAGCCAGTCCCAGCTTTCGACACACCAAGTCCAACTTGTCGCGCTGCGCTTCGTCCAGGGTGCGCGCTTGCGCCCAATAGCCACAGCTGTAGGCCATCGTAGGCCCCAGCATCTGCTCGAACATGCTCCCGTCCAGGTCGTAGTGCACCCGCGCCACTTGCCCGGCGCGCAAGTGGTTTTGCAGGTTGAACAGCCGCGCCCGCAGCCAGGGCCATGCGCGCGCCCGCCAACCCACTTCACCATCCAGCCCCGCGCGCAGCACGCGCGTGAAGAATTCATCCAGACGCTCGCAGTCCCACCAGCCTTCCACATAGCTGTCGCCCAGCCCCAGGCTGCCCTGCGCCATCACGCGCGCCACGGTGCCGGGGTGGTGAAGCTGCATATCCCAGGGCCGGTCGCCGTTCAAGCGAATGTCCGCACGGTCCAACATGCGCTGTGCAGCGGGTGGAGCCTGCGCGGAGATGC
>CAMCTE010000165.1 GCA_945878385.1 Azohydromonas lata NBRC 102462
GATCACGCCCTGCAACTCCGGCCTGCAGAAGCTTGCCGATGCGGCGATCGACGGCATCAAGGCAGCGGGCGGCAATGCCCAGGTCTTCGGCACGCCGACGATCAGCGATGGCATGGCCATGGGCACCGAGGGCATGAAATACAGCCTGGTGTCGCGCGAAGTGATCTCGGACTGCATCGAGACATGTGTGGGCGGTCAGTGGATGGACGGCGTGCTGGTGGTCGGCGGCTGCGACAAGAACATGCCCGGCGGCATGATGGGCATGCTGCGCGCCAACGTGCCGGCGATCTATGTCTATGGCGGCACCCTCCTGCCCGGCCGCTACCAGGGGCGCGACCTGAACATCGTCAGCGTGTTCGAGGCCGTGGGCCAGTTCAGCGCCGGCAAGATGAGCGAGCAGGACTTCTGCGAAATCGAACGCCGCGCCATTCCGGGCAGCGGCTCCTGCGGCGGCATGTACACCGCCAACACCATGTCCTCTTCATTCGAGGCGCTGGGCATGTCCCTGCCCTACTCGTCCACCATGGCCAATGTGGAAGACGAAGTGGTGGGCAATGTGAAGCAGGCTGCCGCCCTCTTGGTGGAGGCGGTGAAGAAGGACCTCAAGCCGCGCGACATTGTCACCAAGAAGGCCATCGAAAACGCTGTGGCGGTGATCATGGCCACGGGTGGTTCCACCAACGCGGTGCTGCACTTCCTGGCCATTGCCCACGCCGCAGGCGTCGAATGGTCCATTGATGATTTCGAGCGCATCCGCCGCCGCACCCCGGTGCTGTGCGACCTGAAGCCCAGTGGCAAGTACCTGGCCATCGACCTGCACCGCGCCGGCGGCATCCCCGCTGTGATGAAGGAGATGCTCAAGCATGGCCTGCTGCACGGCGACTGCATGACCATCACCGGCAAGACCGTGGCTGAGAATCTGGCCGATGTGCCCGACCTCAACCCGCAGCAGGATGTCATTCGCCCCGTGTCCTCGCCCATCTATGCGGCGGGCCACCTGGCCATCCTCAAGGGCAACCTCAGCCCCGAAGGCTGCGTGGCCAAGATCACCGGCCTGAAGAACCCCGTCATCACCGGGCCGGCTCGCGTGTTCGACGACGAGCAAAGCGCCCTGGCGGCCATCATGGGCGGCCAGATCAAGGCGGGCGATGTGATGGTGCTGCGCTACCTGGGCCCCAAAGGCGGCCCGGGCATGCCGGAAATGCTGGCGCCCACCGGTGCGCTCATCGGCCAAGGCTTGGGCGAAAGCGTGGGCCTCATCACCGACGGCCGCTTCAGCGGCGGTACCTGGGGCATGGTGGTGGGCCATGTGGCACCAGAGGCCTATGAAGGCGGCACCATCGCCCTCGTGCAGGAGGGTGACTCCATCACCATCGATGCGCTTGAACTGCTCTTGCAGTTGAATGTCAGCGACGATGAATTGGCCAAGCGCCGTGCGTCATGGGTGAAGCCCGCGCCGCGCTACACGCGTGGTGTGCTGGCCAAGTTCGCCAAGAACGCTTCCAGTGCCAGTTCGGGGGCCGTGCTCGACCAGTTCGACTGACCGCCGCCCTGAAGGTCAGCTTGTGGCGTAGTCAAAGACGATCCGCACCACAGGCGCCTTGCGCGTCTGTGGGTCCAGCAGGTTGGAAATGCCCTCGTATTCCAGCATGTCGCGGCTTCGCAGGTCGTAGGCCAATTTCACGCTGGGCACCAGCAAGCGCAGCATGGAATCGGCCTCCACCAACAGCCGTATCACCTGAGCGGTAGCCCCTTCAGCGCGCCGGATGCGGAACCGGAAGTGGTCGAACTGACTGAACACACCCAACTGCATCTGAATGGCGCGGCCTGCGGAAAGCTCTTCGAGCTTTTCCTGGACAAACACATGAAAGCCGGAGTCCACCGCCAGGCCCGGCACCCGCGCCACCTCGCGTGTCTTGCGCTGGCCAGCTTTGATGGTTTCCATCGTCACCGTCTCGTCGGCCACCTCGGTGATCGCTTCTTCCTCTTGCAGCAAGGGGTAGACCGTACGCATCACGGGCACATAGCGGTCTTTCAGGAATTCAAGTTTCTTTTCCCCAAGCAACTGGCCTTGCGGCGACACATAGCGGATGGTTCCACCCACCCAGCGGCCGTTGCGCAGGGTCTGCTGATGCTGTTCGGTGTACAGCCACTGGCCTGTTTCTGCATGCACAGCTCGGCCTGAAAACCGGCGCTGCTGCGGGCTGCCATCGGCCGCAGCGCCCGGCGCCGCCGCAGCGCCACTGGGCTGAGCATGTGCCACACGAGCAGCCCAGCATGCAGCGCCTGCCCACAGGCCTGCCTGAAGCCCTGCCGCCATCAGCAACTGGCGGCGGCGGCCTTCGGGTCCCTCCACGGGCATATCCACGGGCCCTTCCACAGGCCGCTTCACCGCTTCTCGAACAGGTAATGAACCACGCCCCATTCCCGCCCCTCGTCGTAACCAAACAATTCCGCCACGGCCATGTAGAACATGCGCCAGCGCTGAAACCAACGTGCGGCTTCGGCCTTGCCATAGGCCTGCTCGAACACCGGCATGATGCGTGCGCGTGCCGCATCCATCCCAGCCAACCAGTGGTTGGAGGTTTTCTCGTAGTGGCGCCCGTCCACCCACCAGCGGCGCTGCACCTTCAGGTCGTCTTGGAAGTGCAGGAACAGGTCGGCGCTGGGCATGATGCCGCCGGTGAAGAAGTACTTCGTCATCCAGTCGCTCTTGTCCTTCACTTCGAAGTGATAGGCCAGCGTGCGGTGCGCAAACACATGCACCAGGGCCCGAGCACCGGGCTTCATCCACGAAGCCACCTTGGCAAACAGGCTCTGGTAGTTCTTCATGTGCTCGAACATTTCGATCGAGACGACCCGATCAAAGTTCGCATCCACGCCCTGCAACGGAAATTCCGCCTCCACCACATTGGCGGTGAGGATGGTCACATTGCTCAGGCCCCGCTCACGGGCGCGGGCCTCGATGAATTCGCGTTGGCCGTGGGAATTCGACAAGCCCACGATCTGTGCGCCGGGAAAGCGCTCGGCCATCCACAGGCTCATGCTGCCCCAGCCGCAGCCCAAATCCAGAATGCGCTGTCCGTTGGCCAGGCCGGCACGCTCGGCGTACAGCTTGAACATCGCCTCTTCGGCCTGGGCCAGTGTTTCGGTGCCGGTTTCGTACCAGGCGCAGGAATACTTCAGGCGCGGGCCCAGGTGGAGGTGGAAGAATTCTGAGGGCACCTCGTAGTGCTGTTCGTTGGCTGCATCGGTTTCCTTGGCAATCGGGCTTTCGCGCAGTTCTTCCACCAAGGCGGCCAGGCGCTCCATGGCCAGCGGTGCGTCAGCCGCGCCTTCGTCAATCAGCCGCTGCTTCATCAGGCTGCGCATGCCCGCGCGCACCAGGGCGTCGGGCAGGATGCCACGCTCGCAGGCGTCAATGAGCGCCGTGCTCAGGCGGGCCGAGAAGGTGGCCGATTCGGGGGACTGCTCAATGGGGGCCACGGTCGTGCTCATGGGAGGGAAGTCCTGGGTGCGATGGTCAACCCTGCATTGTGCGCGGGAAGCGCGCAATCGGATTCACCGCGAACCCCTTCGCTTGAAGGGGCCCAGGCGGGCGGCGGCTCAAGCGCCGCGTTTTGGCGGCCAGGGAATCAGCGGGCTTACGGTGCGAATGTAGTCCGCGTAGTCCGGCCGCGTTCGCGCGGCTTGTGCTTCGGTGGCCGGAATTCCGGAGAGCTTCAACAACAGAAAGGCCATCACCGCCGGCGGCAGCAGCGCCAGCCAAAAGCCATCGGCTCCCCAGGCCAGCGGAACATAGGCGACCCAGTGTAGGCATTCGAAGAAATAGTTGGGGTGGCGCGACCAGCCCCACAGCCCCTGGCGGCATACCCGGCCCTTGTTTGCCGGGTTGCGCTTGAAAGCGGCCAGCTGCGCGTCGGCCAGGGCCTCTCCAAGGATGGAGATGATCCAGATGGCCGCCGACAACAGCACCAGCGGCTGCGGCACCGGCGTTTCGCGCCGGCTGGCCACCAGAAGGCCCAGGCCGATGATCATCGAGAACACCACCTGCACCTGGAAGAAGCGCCACATCTTGAACTGCGCCTGGTCACCCCACTCTTGGCGCAGTTGTGCGTAGCGGCCGTCTTCCGGTTTGCCGTGGTTGCGCGCCCACAGGAAGGTGCCCAGCCTCAGGCCCCACACCAGGGGCATCACCGCAATCATCACGCGCACCACCGGCTCGGCGGTGGAATGCCAGGCGAACCACGGGCCCAGCAGGCCCAGCGTCCAGGCCCAAACCGCGTCTACTTCGCCGGCGTTGCCGGTGCGCAGCTGCATCAGCCACACGCCGGTGAAGGCCAGGGACAAGGCAAGGAAGGCCGAGCCAACCAGCTCGAACAAGCTCATCGCAAGTCACCGGCCAAACTGGCCAGCGTGTCGGGGGCGATCACCACATGCGCCGGGTAGTTGGTGTGATCGCAGCCCATCTTCACCAGGGCGCCTGCGCGGATGGCATCGCGCATGCCTTTGGTGAACTCGAAGCGCACGAAGTGCACCGAGGAGGTCTTTTCTTCGTTCTCGCGGTCCAGGTCTTCGTCGGCTATCGCGTACACGCGGCCGTGGCCCTCCACCTCAATGAACATGCGGTCTTCCACGCCAATCAGGCGGGCGAGTTCGCGCTTGCGCTCGTGGATGTCGGGGAACTCCAGCAGCATCGTGGCCTTCCAGTTGCTGCCGTCCGGAATCAAGGGCTCGTAGGCCTCGATCTCACTGAGGATGCCCTCTTCATCGAAGATCTTTTCGATGTGCAGCATTTCCTGAATCTGGCGGCGGATGGTTTTCTCATCCTCGAACTGCAGGGTGATGTGATCGCCCAACTGCACGCTGCGCAGCTTGCGGTGGGCAATGGCTTGCGCGCGGCTGGCGTTGCGGATCTTGGAATACGCCTCAAGCGTCATGAGGCTGTCACGGGCAATGGTGGCCATGGTGGTGAATTCCTCGGTGGGCTATACAAACAATCGAATGGGCTTCAGGCCATGCCATAGGCGCGGCGCACCAGGCTCAGCGGGTGCTGCAAAGCCTGTGCGGGCGTACCGGCTTCCTTCATGCCCTGGGCGATGTGGTGCCCGGCCAGGGCGCAGTCGCTGGAAATGAAGTCGGGCGTGTCCTTGGCCATGGCCTTGAATACGGGCTTGCCGATCTTCATGGCCACCTTGTGATAGGCCTTCTTCACGCCGTAGGTGCCGGCGTGGCCGGAGCAGCGCTCCACCGTGTTGAGCTGCACCTCTACCTTGGTGCCAATCAGCTTGAACATCTCTTCGGTCTTCTTGCCGATGTTCTGCACCCGGCCGTGGCAAGGGATGTGGTAAGACACCTTGCCCAAGGCGGTCTTGAAATCAGTGCGCAGCAGGCCGTCCCGATTGCGCAGCATCAGGTATTCGAACGGGTCCATCATCGCCTTCTTCACCAGTTGCGTGTCGGCGCAGTCGGGGAACATCAGCGGGATTTCCTGCTTGAACATCAGCGTGCACGAGGGCACGGCCGACAGGATTTGGTAGCCCTCTTTCGCATAGCGCGCCAGCACGGGGATGTTGGCCGCCTTGCTTTGCGCCACGGAATCCAGGTCGCCCAACTCCAGTTTGGGCATGCCGCAGCAGCTTTCCTTGTCCACCACCACATACGGAATCTGGTTGTGGTCCAGGATCTTGATCAGGTCGTGCCCGATGCCGGGCTCGTTGTAGTTCACATAGCAGGTGGAGAAGATGGCCACCTTGCCCAGGGTGCGCTCGCCATTGGTCACCTGCTTGTAGCGGGCCTTGGGGGCGCTCCAGCGGAAGCGCTCGCCGCCCTTGACGTGGCCTTGCTTGAACTTGATGGCCTTGGCGCGCAGCATCAGGTGCGGGAAGTCCAGGTTCCAGGCATGCGGCGGCGTGTACGGACACTTGGTCATGTAGCACAGGTCGCACAGGTAGCACTGGTCCACCACCTTCCAGTAGTCGGCCTTCTTCACGCCGTCCACTTCCATGGTGCTCGATTCGTCCACCAGGTCGAACAGTGTCGGGAAGCTT
>CAMCTE010000166.1 GCA_945878385.1 Azohydromonas lata NBRC 102462
CAGCGCGTTCATCAACTCACAGCCGGTCAGCGTGGCGCCCAGCCGGGCGCGGGCCAGGTTCAGCAGGGCCACTGCGCGGGCAGGGCTGGCGCAGGTGGCCAGGGCGGTGACATGGGCTGCGGGTTGTGGCATCAGCTTGAGCGTGGCACCGGTGATGATGCCCAAGGTGCCTTCGCTGCCGATGTAGAGGTTGCGCAGGTCGTAACCGGTGTTGTCCTTGCGCAAGCCGCCCAGCACCTGCAGCAGTTCCCCTTCGGCGGTGACCACCTCCAGGCCCAGACACAGGTCTCGGGCATTGCCGTAGCGCAGCACCTGGGTGCCCCCGGCGTTGGTGGCCAGGTTGCCGCCAATGGTGCAGCTGCCTTCGGCTGCCAGGCTCAGCGGGAACAGCAGCCCCTGCTGCGAGGCCGCAGTCTGCACCGCCTGCAGCACACAGCCCGCGTCCACCGTCATGGTCAGGTTGTCGGCGTCGATCTCGCGGATGCGGTTCAACCGCTGCAGCGACAACACCACCTGCGTGCCGGAGTCGTCGGGCGTGCCTCCGCCAACGAGGCCGGTGTGGCCACCCTGCGGCACGATGGAAACGCCGTTGCGTGCGCAAGCGCCGACCACCTGTGCCACCTCAGCGGGCGTGTGAGGCCGCACCACGGCCAGGGCACGGCCATGGTATCGCTTGCGCCAATCGCGTTCGTAGGCCTCCAGGCCCAGGCCTGTCAGCACATGGGCATCGCCCAGCATGGTGCGCAATTCTGTGAGCAAGGCCGCTGGTGCCGCCGTGCTTGGGTTGTCGGCGAGGCCCACTGACAGGCCCGCGGGCATCGTGCCGGGCTGCATGTCGCCGTCCTTCAGGCGGTCTGCGCGGGCGCCAATTCACCACGCGCCTTGGCCTGTTTGATCCGCCAGCGCACATGCACCGCGCTGGCGGTGAACAGAACCAGGCACAACAGTACCTCGAGGGGGGCCAGGACCCAAGAGGGGTAGGGGTCGGAGGTGGCGCGCACCACGCCTTCGGTGAAGTACAGCCAAACCAACAGACTCACCCAGCGGTGGGTGTACATGCGGTGCTTGAGCAGGCCGGTCAGCGGAAACAGCAGGGGCACCACCTTGAGCACCAGGGTGCGATTGCCTGTGGGCGCGAGCACCAGTTCCCAGGCCACGCCCAGCACGATCAGCCCCAGCAGGCTGGCAATCGACAGGGCGCGCGTGGTGCGCACCACACGGTCGGCGTGGCCCGGGGCGTCTTGGACTGATGCTTCGTTCATGACTGGCATGATAGGCGCATGACCCACGGCGAGACGATCAAGGGGCTCTGGCATCTGTTGCGCGGGCGCTTTCAGAGCGCGCGGCTGGGCCAGGTGGCCGGAAGCCTGACCTTCACTACGCTGCTGGGGGTGGTGCCCCTGCTCACCGTGGCCTTGGCCTTGTTCAGCGCTTTCCCGGTGTTCGGCTCCTTCCAGGACGGTTTGCAGAAACTTTTCCTGCAATCCCTGGTGCCCGACTCCATCGCGCGCCCGGTGCTGCAGACCGTGTCGCAGTTCGCCGGCAAGGCGGCCAAGCTGGGGGCCGCAGGCGTGGCCGGTGTGGTGCTGTCGGCCCTGGTGATGATGCTGACCATCGACCGTGCGCTCAACCGCATCTGGCAGGTGCGCAAACCCCGTCCGGTCAGCGCCCGCCTGATGCTTTATCTGGCAGCCATGACGCTGGGGCCGCTGCTCGTGGGGGTCTTCTTCACCGCGGCGTCGTATGCCTTCACCGCCTCGCGCGGCTGGGGCCCGGTGATGCCGGGCCTGCTGGGCACGGTATTGGATGTGCTGGAACTGCTGGCGCTGTTGACCGGTGTGGTCCTGCTGTTCAAGTATCTGCCCAACACACCCGTGCAGTGGCGCGACTCGCTGGTGGGCGCATTGTTCGTGGTGGTGGCCTTCACCGCAGCGAAGAACGCTCTGGGCTGGTATGTGAATTCGCTTTCGGTCTTCGCCGCGGTTTACGGGGCATTCGCCACCTTGCCTATCCTGTTGCTGTGGACCTACATCGTCTGGGTGATCGTTCTGTCGGGCGCCGTGCTGGCCGCCGCAGCGCCGGCGCTGCGTGGCGGGCCGATGCCACTGGACGGACGCCTGCCCGGGTCACGCTTCACACTGGCTTTGCGGATGCTGGCGGTGTTGGCGCGGCTCAGGGATGTACCCACGCCCACTTGCGCATTGGGGGAGTTGGCTGCCCAGGTGCAGGCCGACCCCTTGGAAGTGCGCACGGTGGCCGATGAGATGGTGGGCTGGGGTTGGCTGGTGCATGTGGAGCGCGATGGGGCCGTGGCCGCGGGCTATCTGATGCGCCTGCACCCGAGCCAGTGCCCGATGGAGCTGCCCGTCAGGGCATTTCTATTGGCCCCGCAGGCCGGCAATGAGACTTGGCTGCAGGCAGAGGCTGGCCAGCGCCTCACACTGCAGCAGGTGCTGTGATCGAACGCAACACGCGCAGGAACTGGTCCGGGTCTTCGTGCATCAGGCCGTGACCTGCCGGCACGGTGTGCACGGTGGCCTGCAGGCCCTGGCGCAGCTGGCCTGTGGCCTTGGGCAGGGTCATCTGGTCGCGCTCGCCCAGCACCAGATGCGTGCGCGCCTTCACGCGGGGCATCGCCGCTTCGGCGGTGCGGTATTCGTTGCACAGGCGGAAGTCGTGGCTGAAAAGGTTGACCTGGCCATTGGAGGCCATCACCCGGTGCATCAGTGCACGGTTGCCGCCGTGCAGCCAGGAACCAGGGCCGGGGTAACCGGGCTTGGCCGCCCAGGTGCTGATGGAGAAGTTGTTCACCATCTCGATGCCCTGGCCAGGCTGATCTTCGGCCGCCTGCAACAGGGCCGGTGAGACGGCCATGGGGTAGGCCGTGCCCACCATCACCAAAGTCTGGATGCGCTCGGGCGCCTGTGCAGCGGCCTCCAGGGCAATCAGCGAGCCCATGCTGTGGCCTACCAGCGTCACCTGTTGCGCGCCCACAGCGTCGATCACTCGCAGCAGCCACTGCGCAATGGACGGGATGTCCGGGCACACCGGCCCACGGCTGCGCATGTGGCCCGGTTGGTCCAGTGCCAGCACCGAATGGCCATGGTGGGCGAACCAGCGCGCCGGCAGGGTCCAGGTGCTGTGGTCATGCAAGGCGCCGTGGATGAAGGCGATGCAGGGCAGGGCAGGGTCGAAGGGCTTGCCGCCCGTGTAGGCGTAGGCCTGCTGGTCGGTGAGGTCGATGATCATGTGGCGCTCCCTGCAGCGCGCTGCACTGCCGCGGTGGCCTTCTCAGCCACTTTGAAGGCACGCTTGAGGTCGTCGATCAGGTCGTCGGCCGATTCCAACCCGATGGACAGCCGGATGGTGCCCGGGCCGATGCCGCTGAGGGCCAAGGCCTCGTCACTCATGCGGAAGTGCGTGGTGGAGGCCGGGTGGATGACCAGCGAACGGCAATCGCCCACATTGGCCAGGTGCGAGAACACCTTCAGGGCCTCGATGAAGGCCCGACCCTGGCTTCGGGATCCCTTGAGGTTGAAACTGAAGACGGCCCCGCAGCCGCGCGGCAACAGCCGCTGCGCCAGCGCATGGTCGGGGTGCGAGGGCAGCTCCGGGTAGCCCACGCCTTGCACCAAAGGGTGGCTGGCCAGGAATTCGACCACTCGGCGGGTGTTGGCCACATGCCGCTCCATGCGCAGCGGCAGGGTTTCGATGCCCTGCAGGATCAGCCAGGCGGTGTGCGGGCTCATGCAGGCGCCGAAGTCGCGCAGCCCTTCACGGCGTGCGCGCAGCAGGAAGGCGCCTACGGAGCTCTCCTCGGCGAAGTTCATGCCGTGAAACCCCTCGTAGGGCTCGCTCAGTTCGGGGAAGCGGCCGCTGCCCTCCCAGTCGAAGCGCCCGCCGTCCAGGACGATGCCGCCCACCACCGTGCCGTGACCGCACAGGAATTTGGTGGCCGAATGGAAGACGAGATCTGCACCCAGCTCGATCGGCTTCATCAGCCAGGGCGTGGTGAAGGTGGAATCCACCAGGAGGGGCAGGCCCGATTCATGTGCAATGGCCGACACCGAGGGGATGTCCAGCACATCCAGGCCCGGGTTGCCCAGGGTTTCGCCGAAGAGCAGCTTGGTGTTTGGGCGAATGGCCGCGCGCCAGGCATCCAGCTCGCGTGGAGGTACAAAGGTGGTCTCGATGCCGAAGCGCCTGAGCGTGTAGGCCAGCAGGTTGTGCGAACCACCATACAGGGCACCGCTGGCCACGATGTGGCTGCCGCTGCCCGCCAGCGTGGCCACCGCCAGGTGCATGGCGGCTTGCCCGCTGGACGTGGCGATGCCGCCCACGGCCCCTTCCAGCGCGGCCATGCGTTCTTCGAATACCGCATTGGTGGGGTTGCTGATGCGGCTGTACACATGCCCGGGCCGCTCCATGTTGAACAGGGAGGCCGCATGCTCCGCGTCCTGGAACACGAAGGAGGTGCTCAGGTGCAGCGGCACCGCGCGCGCGCCGGTGGCGGGGTCTGGTGCCGCACCCGCGTGCAGGGCCAGGGTGTCGAAGTGGGGGTCGCTGTAGCCGGCCATGGAGTGCGCTCGTTGGTTCGGGTGAGATTGTGTGCTATGTTGACATCGAAGTCGCAGGGCCAAAGGGGCGCCGGCCGCTTCGCACCAGCCGCAAATCGTCCGCAAACAAGCCGCAAACAAGCAGGAACCGTCATGAAGGTCAGCGACATCCTCCGCGTCAAGGGCAGCACCCTGTTCACCGTCAGTTCCGACATGGCTTTGGCCGATGCCATCAAAACCATGGCCGAACACGATGTGGGCTCGCTCGTCGTGATGGACCACGGCGACCTCACCGGCATGCTCACCTTCCGCGAAGTGATTGCGGCCGTCGTGCGCAACCACAACCAGGTCGGCACACTGTTGGTGCGTTCGGTCATGGACGATCACCCGATGACCTGCACCATGGAAACCGATATGGATGAGGTACGGCGCATGATGTTGGGCCGCCATGCCCGCTACATGCCGGTGCTTGATGGCCGCACGCTCATGGGCGTGATCTCCTTCTACGATGTGGCCAAGGCCGTGGTGGACGCGCAGGATTTCGAAAACCGCATGCTCAAGGCCTACATCAGGGATTGGCCGGCCGAAGAAGCCGGCGCTGCAGGGGACGCTGCCAAAACCTGAGCCGCCGGGCGATCGGCGGCTGAGGGCGCTGTCACAATCGGGGGTCACCCGCAAAGCCCCTGATCCATGTCCGGCAGCACCTTCGGCGAACTGTTTCGCGTCACCAATTTCGGCGAAAGCCACGGGCCGGCCATCGGCTGCGTAATCGACGGCTGCCCGCCGGGTTTGGCCTTGAGCGAGTCTGACATCCAGCCCGACCTGGTCCGGCGCCGCCCGGGTACGAGCCGCCATGTCACCCAGCGCAACGAACCCGACGCGGTGGAGATCCTCTCCGGCGTGTACGAGGGCCACACCACCGGTACGCCGATTGCCCTGCTGATCCGCAACACCGACCAGCGCAGCAAGGATTACGGCAACATCCTCGACACTTTCCGCCCCGGACACGCCGACTACACCTACTGGCGCAAGTACGGCCTGCGCGACCCCCGCGGCGGCGGGCGGTCTTCCGCCCGGCTGACCGCGCCCATGGTGGCCGCCGGTGCAGTGGCCAAGAAATGGCTGCTGCAGCAGCACGGCACGCGTTTCGTGGGTTGGATGTCGGCGTTGGGCGAACAGGAGATTCCGTTCGAGGGCCTCGCGCACATCCCGAACAATCCCTTCTTCGCCGCCAACGCCAGCCGCATCGAAGCGCTGGAGGCCTACATGGATGCCTTGCGCAAGAAGGGCGACTCGGTGGGCGCGCGCATCGAGGTGCGGGCCACGGGCATGCCAGTGGGCCTGGGCGAGCCGCTGTTCGACAAGCTCGATGCCGACATCG
>CAMCTE010000167.1 GCA_945878385.1 Azohydromonas lata NBRC 102462
CCGGTCAAGGCCGGTGGCGGAGGCTGTGAGATTCGAACTCACGGACCCTTGCGGGTCGGCAGTTTTCAAGACTGCTGGGTTAAACCACTCCCCCAAGCCTCCGAAGCCCTGCAGTTTAACGGCCCGGCAACTGCGCTGCTTCACAAGCGGTCTGTTGCACCTCGCGCCGCCCGCCGTCCACCCGCACCCCAGTGAGCGCGCCACCCCACACGCACCCCGTGTCCAGTGCCAGAAGGTCGGGGCGGTTGATCAGGCCCAGGGTGCTCCAGTGCCCGAAGGCCATGGGCGTGCCCGAGGTGCGGCGCTGGGGCAGTTCAAACCAGGGCAGCAAGCCCGCCGGCGCATCGGCCGTCCCTTCTTTCACCTTGAAATCCTGCGTGCCGTCAGGGCTGCACCAGCGCATGCGGGTGAGGGTGTTGATGATGCAGCGCCAACGCTCAGGCCCCTGAAGCTCGTCTTGCCACAAGGCCGGTTCGTTGCCGTACATCCGCGGCAGGAACTCGCCCAGCTCTGGGCCCTGCAGAAGGGTCTGAACTTCGCCGGCGTGCGCCAGCGTGTCCTGCGCCGACCACTGCGGCGCCACACCCGCATGCACGCACAGCCAGCCCTCCACCTGCAGGGCCAGAGGCCGGTGCGCCACCCAATGCAGCAGGGCCGCCCGGTCAGGCGCTTGCAGCACATCGTCCAAGGTGTCGCTGCGGTGGGCCGGGCGCACGCCATGCGCCACCGCCAGCAGATGCAGGTCGTGGTTGCCCAGCAAGGCCTGTGCACTGCTGCCCATGCCCATGAGGCGGCGCAGCATTGCAGCACTGTCGGGCCCGCGGTTGACCAGGTCGCCCAGCACCGTCAGTTGGTGCCGCGACGGTGAAAAGTCAAACAACGCCAACAGGCGCTCGAAAGCGCCCAAGCAGCCTTGAAGGTCACCGATGAGCAGGTGCATCGCCTGATTCTGCTACGCTTTGCGCCGTCTGCATTTCAAGCCGCAGCGCGCCGTGGGCCCCCTGGGCCCGCCCCGCGCGCGGCGCCCCGATGGAACTCGCACTGCTGGTTGGTCTGATCCTGCTCAATGCAGTCTTTGCCATGTCTGAAATGGCGTTGTCTGCCAGCCGCAAGGCGCGCCTTCAAGTGCTCCTGGAAGCCGGTGACCCGGGCGCTGCAGCCGCCATGGACCTGCATGACAAGCCCACCAAGTTTCTCTCCACCGTGCAAATCGGCATCACCTCCATCGGTGTGCTCAACGGCATCGTGGGCGAGGCGGCCTTCGCAGGGCCGCTTTCCGCCTGGTTGCAGGAACAGTTCCCGCTGTCGGACACGGTGTCGTCGTGGACAGCCACGGGTCTGGTGGTGCTCATCATCACCTTCGTCACCATCATCTTTGGAGAACTGGTGCCCAAGCGCATCGGGCAGTTGCACCCCGAGGCGGTGGCGGTGGTGATGGCGCGGCCGATGCAGGCGCTGTCGCGCGCCACACGGCCCTTCGTGGCGCTGCTGTCCCTGAGCACCGACGCGGTGTTGCGCCTGATGGGGCAGCATCGCCGGGTGGGCCCGGGCATGACGGAAGAAGAGATTGCCGCCAGCCTTGAAGAGGGCCTTGAAAGCGGCGTGATCGAAGAGCAGGAGCACCAGATGGTGCGCAATGTGTTCCGGTTGGACGAACGCCAAGTGGGCTCGATGATGGTACCGCGCAACGATGTGGTCTGGCTGGACATCAACGCGCCTCTGGCCGACCAGTTGCGCGTCATCGGCGAACACGCGCACAGCCGCTATCCGGTGTGCCGCGACGGCCTGCACGATGTGGTGGGTGTGGTCTCCTCCAGCGCGGCCTTGCCCGCCCTGGCGCGCGGGGAAACGCTGGATGTGGCCAAGCTGCTGCAGCCCGCGGTGTTCGTGCCCGAAACCCTTACCGGCATGGAGCTGTTGGAGCAGTTCCGCCTGTCGCGTGACGAACTTGTGTTCGTGGTGGACGAGTATGGTGAGGTGCAGGGCGTCATCACGGTGCGCGACCTGCTGGAAGCCATCACCGGTGAATTCACCCCGCCAAGCGACGACAATCCTTGGGCTGTCGAGCGCGGGGATGGTTCCTGGCTGCTCGACGGCCTGATCCCCGCCCCGGAGCTCAAGGATCGGCTGGACATCAAGGAACTGCCCGACGAAGAGCGGGGCCGCTACAACACCTTGGCCGGCATGATCATGCTGCTGTTGGGCCGCGTCCCGCGCACGGCCGATTCGGTCCAATGGGCCGGCTGGCGCTTCGAGGTGGTGGATCTGGACGGCAAACGCATCGACAAGGTGCTGGCCACACCCCTTGCACCCATCGGAGAAACGAATCAATGAGCACCCCTGAGAACAACACCGCCGCCACGCCCAAGGACAACCTGTTCACCGACCTGCAGGCCCTGGACCGTGGCGCACACCGCCAACTGCGCTTGTCGCGCCTCATCCACACCGACTACTCCCCAGCGCGCGGCATGAACTCCATGTTCGCCAACGCGGTGGAATTCATCGACCTGGCACGCGAGTACCCTGTGGTGTTCGTTCGTTCGGGTGACCCCAAGGCCGAAGGCGCCACGCTGGAGGTGGCGCCCATGACCGTGTTGGGCTTGAAGCGCGGCGAGAACCTCTACCTCAAGGAAGACGGCTCCTGGGCGGCGTCCTACGTGCCGGCGATGCTGCGCTCCTACCCCTTCGCCATGGTGCGCACCGATGACGAGAATTACATCGTCTGCTTCGACAAGGCCTGGGGTGGCTTCAGCGAGCAGGACGGAGAGCGCCTGTTTGACGACGCGGGCGAAGCCACGGAATTCACCAAGGGCGTGCAGGGCTACCTGGAACAACTCGACGGCGAAATGGCCCGCACGCGCGGCCTGTGCCAACGCCTGGTGGAGCTCGATCTGCTGGAGAGCATGCGCTTTGACGCGCAGTTGGAAAACGGCCAGACCCTGGTGGTCGATGGCTTCCTGGCGGTCAATGAACAGAAGCTGGCCGAGTTGCCCGATGCCACGGTGGTGGAACTGCACCGCAGCGGCATCCTGGCCTTGATCCATGCGCACCTGGCCTCCATGGGCATGATGCGTCGCCTGGTGGAGCGCCGCGTAGCGCTGAAGTTGCCGGCCTGATGCCCGCCTTGCCATGAGCAGCGCATATGGCGACATGCTCGGGCATCCGGCCACCGCGCAGCTGTTCGCTGCCCCGGCCGTGGTGCGGGCGATGCTGCGGCTGGAGCGCGAACTCGTGCGGGCCCAGGCCGAACTGGGCCTGGTGGCCGCCGACCATGCGCAGACGGTGGCGGCTTGCTGCGAAGACGAGCCTGACCACTTGCAAGCGCAGGAACTGGTGGCGCAGGCGGCCGCTTCGGGCAGCCTGGCCATTCCTGTGGTGAACTGGCTCAAGGCCCGCGTGCGCGAGCGCGATGCTGCCGCCTTGGTCGCCACGCATCTGGGAGCCACCAGCCAAGACCTGATCGACACGGCCATGTCGCTGCAGGGCCAACAAGCACTGGCCCTCATCGACGCCCAGGTGCAGCGCGTCTTGCGCTCCATCCTGCGTCTGGCGCAGTCCCATGGAAGCGCGCCCTTGCTGGCGCGCACGCTGATGCAGCCGGCCTTGCCTACCGTGCTCGAGGCCCGCCTGTTGAATTGGGCCCTGCCGCTGCAACGCTGCCGCGAACAGTTGACGCTGCGGGGTGCGCAGGCCTTGACGCTGCAGTTGGCCGGCCCGGTGGGCACCGGCGCGGCTTGGGGCGAACGCGGGGTGGCGCTGCGCAAGGCCGTGGCCCACCGCTTGGGCTTGCCGCTGCATGCGTGGGCCTGGCAGGTGCAGCGCGACGAAGTGGCGCGCTTGGCCGCCGAATTGGGCGTGCTGGTGGGTGCGATGGCCAAGGTGGCCGCCGATGTGGCCCTCATGTCGCAGGCCGAAGTGGGAGAACTGCAGGAATCGACTGCCCCGGGCCGCGGCGGTTCATCGGCCATGTCCCACAAGCGAAACCCGGTGGGTGCGATGGTGGCCCTGGCAGCCCTGCACCGCGCGCCGCAGCGGGTGGCGGCGGTGATCGGCGCCATGGCCCACGAACACGAACGAGCCTTGGGCCCGTGGCAGGCCGAAGGCGCCGAATGGGCCGACCTGTTCGTCATCGCGGCCGGGGCCTGCGCGGCCATGGCCGACGCCCTGGAACATGCGTCGGTAGACCCTGCGCGCATGGCCCACCATCTGCATGTATTCATGGCGGGCTCTGCTGCGCAGGCCACGCATGGTGCTCCGCGCTTGGAGGCCGGCCCGGATGCCCTGCAAGCCCAGCGAGCGGTGTGTTGGGCGGAGTTGGCGCGCCGCTTGAGCGCCTGACAAGGGCTGCATCGGTGCGGCCGCGCAATCACAATACGGTCCCCACTCTGACCCTTCAGGAGCATCCCGGTGAGCCCATCCGACCTGCCGCCGCGCGACGACGATTTTGACCGCGGCCTGCGCAACCGCCGTGCCGTGTTGGGTGAAGATTGGGTGCGCCAGTCCACCGCCGGTGCCAACGGCTTCAATGCCGATTTCCAGCACCTGATCACACGCTACGCATGGCACGAGATCTGGGGCCGCCCCGGCCTTGACCACCCCACACGGCGCCTGCTGGTGCTGGGTATGACCATGGGCATGGCGCGCTGGGAAGAGTTCGAGCTGCATTGCCGCGCGGCCATACGCGGCGGCGTTCCCCTTGAAAAGATTCAGGAAACCCTGCTGCAAGGGGCCATCTACTGTGGCGTGCCCGCGGCCAATACCGCCTTCAAGATCACCACCGCCATCCTGCGTGACGAAGGTCTGTTGCCCGCCCCTGCGCCCCTGACACCGGATGCGCGTGTGCAGATGCACCACACTTTCAGTCAGCCGCAGTTGCGGGTGGCCTTGCAGGGCGTGAACCGGGGCCAGCCTGTGGTGCTCAGCCATGCCCTGGGGCTGGACCTGCACATGTGGGACGACCTGGCCCAGGCCTTGGCACCACACCATCCCGTGTTGCGTTACGACCACCGCGGGCACGGCGGCTCAGGCAGGGGCGACGACAATTTTTCTCTGCACGACCTGGTCGATGACGCCGCGCGCGTGATCCGTGAATGGGGCCGTGGGCCGGTGGCCTTCATCGGCTTGTCCATGGGCGGCATGGTGGGCCAGGGCCTGGCCATTGAACACCCGGATTGTGTGTCGCACCTGTTGCTGGCCAACACCACATCGGCCTACCCGGAAGCCGCCCGTGCGGCGTGGGCGGCCCGCGTACAGGCGGTGCAGGAAGGCGGCATGCCCGCGGTGGCAGACATGGTGGTGCAACGCTACCTGCATGCCGCGTTCCGGCAGCAGCAGCCCGGGCTTGAACATCGCCTTCGCGCAACGCTCTTGCGGCAAGATGCGCAAGCGTATATCGCAGCTTGCCGAGCGGTGGCAGCAGTGGACTGGACGAATCAGTTGCACCGCGTTCGATGCCCGACGGAGGTACTGGCGGGGGCCATGGATGCAGGCGCCACGCCAGAAATGGCCCAGACACTGGCCGATGGCATTCAAGGCGCCCGGTGTACGGTGCTGCCCCAGGCCAGCCATCTCAGCGTGGCCGAATGCCCCGAAGCGTTCGTGCAGTGGGTGAAAGCCGGCTTGTTGCGAGCCTAGTTCCCGAATTTTTCCTTCAAATCGTGAATTTTTAAGTTTTGTTGCTGGTCAGTTGTGTTGTCAACGATTTCGCACTTCGTAGAGACTGTTACCACCTACTGATTCGATAGTTCGGCCCTATGCAAAACAGGGAAGAGCGCGCGGGAGCCACGATCTTTGGTCGCAGGCTAAGACAGGCGCGAAAGTGGGCAGGCTTGCCCCAAGACCGGCTAGGGGTGGCCATCGGTTTGGATGAAACCACCAGCAGTGCCCGAATCAGCCGCTATGAAACGGGTGTGCACG
>CAMCTE010000168.1 GCA_945878385.1 Azohydromonas lata NBRC 102462
TCGCTTGCGGCAAGGTGGCTGACCCAAGCGGTGCTCAAGGCCAGTGCCGTGTGCACGGCCGATTCGCGCCACATGGCCCGCGAAATGCTGCGCCTGGGTGCCCGTGAGGTGGATGTCTTCCCCTTCGGTTTGCTGCAATGTCCACCCGAGCCGGCACCTGGCAGCAAGGACCCCAACCTGTTTTTCAGCAACCGCGGCCTTGAACCGCTGTACCGCATCGACCTGGTCCTGCACCTGTTCGCTGCGGTGGCCGAAGCCAATGCCAAGGCCCGGCTCATCGTTGCCAACGAAGGCAGCGAACGGCAATCCCTGCAGGCCTTGGCCCACCGCCTGGGCGTCGATGCTCGGGTCACCTTCACGGGTTTGCTGCGGCCGGCCGAACAGGCCCGCTGGTACGAACGCGCGCAATGGCACCTGAGCCTGCCGCAAAGCGATTCGGTGTCCGTGTCGGTGCTCGAGGCCATGGCCCACGGTTGCATTCCGGTTCTTTCTGATCTGCCGGCCAATCGGGAACTGGTGACCCACACGCTCACGGGTTGGGTGTTGCAGGCGCACGCCGAAAGTCCCGACAGCGCCCGTGCCGAATCGTCAGGTTGGGAAGCCTCGGTTCCGCCTTTCATCCGCGCCATGCCCGAACTGCTGCAGCGTGCGCCAGACATTGCCGCGGCCAACCGGGAATGGGTGCTGCGCCACGGCTTGTTCCCGGTGCAGGTGCACCGTTTTCTCCGGGGCCTCCCATTGGGGGCGGGTGCGCTTCCGCTGCCGTGAACATTCTGCTGATCAACCACTACGCGGGCAGCCCGGCCCACGGCATGGAGTTCAGGCCGTACTACATGGCCCGCGAATGGATGCGCCTGGGGCACCGCGTGGAGATCGTGGCCTGCAGTCATTCCCATGTGCGCGCCCAACAGCCCGATATGGCGGCGCAAACCGAGCGTGTGCAACAAATCGACGGTATCACCTACCGCTGGCTTCAGGCACCGCCCTACCGCGGAAACGGAGTGGGCCGTGTCGTCAACATCGCCACCTTCCTGGGCCGACTGTGGTCGCGCGCAGCGCGCATCGTGCGCGATCTTCAGCCCGACCTGGTCATCGCCTCCAGCACCTACCCGATGGACACCTGGCTGGCACGTCACTTTGCAGGCTTGGCCCGCTGCCCCTGGATTTACGAGGTGCACGACCTGTGGCCACTGTCACTCACCGAGGTGGGCGGCATGTCGCCGCTTCATCCCTTCGCCCTGCTGTGCGGCTGGGCCGAACGCAGCGCCTACCGCCACGCCGATTCGGTGGTGTCCATGCTGCCCCAGGTGCATGAACACATGGCCGCTCGCGGCCTCGATTTGAAGCGCTTGCACATCGTACCCAACGGCGTGGCCTTGGATGCCTGGGAACTCGAACCCGAGCCCCTGCGCAGTGATGTGCAGCAAGCGGTGGACCACGCGAAAGCGCAAGGCCGTGCCGTCGTCGGCTATGCCGGGTCCATGGGCCTGCCCAATGCCCTGGATGCCCTGATTGATGCCGCAGCCTTGCTTCAAAACCAAGCGGTGGAATTCATTCTGGTGGGGGACGGCCACGAACGCGATCGCCTTGTGCAGCGGGTCCGGCAAGAAGGGTTGAGCCGTGTGCGCTTCCTGCAGCCCATCCCCAAGCCGCAAATTCCCAGCCTGTTGTCGCAGATCGATGTGGCCTACATCGGTTGGCAGCGTGTGCCGCTGTACCGATTCGGCATTGCGCCGAACAAGTTGATGGACTACATGATGGCCGGCTGCGTGGTGCTGCATTCGGTGGAGGCTGGCAACGACCCGGTGGCCGAAGCGGGCTGCGGTCTTACCGTACCCCCCATGGACCCGCCGGCCATTGCCCGTGGCCTGCAACAACTCCTGAGGTTGCCGCCGCACCAACGCCAGGCGATGTGCCAAGCCGGGCGCGCCCATGTGCGCGCCCACCATGTCTATGAAGTCCTGGCGCAGCGCTTCCTGGCCGCACGCCCGACAATGAACGATTGATATGGCCTCTCGTCCCAACCCCTACGCCGCCCTGGCCCGCCACGCCTGGCTGCAGCCCGATGTGTGGCAATCGCTGCAAGAACGCCAGCGCGTCCTCGCCCGGCTGTTCGTGGAGTTGGGCTGGCTTGATCTGTCCCACCGCCGCGCCCTGGAAGTGGGCTGCGGTGCGGGTGGCAACCTGCTCGAACTGCTGCGCATGGGGTTCATGCCGCTTCATCTCAAGGGCATTGAAATCGACGACGACCGCCACGCCCACGCCTGCGAGGTGCTGCCCTCGTCGCTTCGGCTCATTCAAGGCGATGCACTGGGCGACGAGGCCCAACGCGTCATCGGTCCGCTCAGTCAAGACCTGGTGCTGCAGGCCACGGTGTTTTCCTCCATCCTGGACGACGCCACGCAGGTGCAGCTGGCCGACGCCATGTGGCGCTGGGTACGGCCGGGCGGCGGTGTGCTGTGGTACGACTTCACCGTGGACAACCCCCACAACCCCAAGGTGCGTGGTGTACCGGTGGACCGCGTGCGGCAGCTCTTTCCGCAGGCGCGCCTGCTCGTGCGGCCCATCACGCTGGCCCCACCTGTGGCCCGTTGGGCCTGCCGGCGCAATCCGGCGCTGTACCACCTGTTCAATGCCCTGCCGTGGTTGCGCACCCATGTGCTCATCTGGGCCGGCAAGCCCCTGGACGAACCCGCGCCCACGCGCTTGGCGGCATGATCAACGGGCGTCCACTGGCATGAGCAAGCCTGCATTGCCGTTCTTGCCGTTTGCCCTGCCTGACATCGGCGAAGAAGAAATCGCCGAGGTCGTGGACACCTTGCGAAACGGTTGGATCACCACCGGCCCGAAGGCCCGCCGATTCGAGTTGGATTTCGCTGAATTCCTGGGGGATACGAGCCTGCAGTGCATCGCCGTCAACTCGGCCACGGCCGGCTTGCATCTGGCGCTTGAAGCCCTGGGCATTGGCCCGGGTGATGAAGTCATCACCACCACCCACACCTTTACCTCCACGGCCGAAGTGGTGCGCTACCTGGGTGCCGATGTGCGTCTGGTGGACATCGACCCTGCCACGCTGAACATCGACCCTCGTGCCGTCGAGGCCGCGATCACGCCACGCACCAAGGCCATCATGCCGGTGCACTATGCGGGCTTGGCCGCCGATATGAAGACCATCCACGCCATCGCCCGCCGCCACCGCTTGCAGGTGGTTGAAGATGCCGCGCATGCGCTGCCCACCACTTCACAGGGTCGGCTGGTCGGCACGCTGCCCAGTGCAGCCACTGTCTTCAGTTTCTACGCCAACAAGACCATCACCACCGCAGAGGGCGGTATGCTGGTCACGGGCGATGCCGACCTTGCACGCCGCGCCCGCGTGATGCGGCTGCACGGCATGAACCGAGACGCCTTCGACCGCTTCACCGCGACCGTTCCCAGCTGGTATTACGAAATCGTCGCACCGGGTTTCAAATACAACCTGACCGACATCGCCGCGGCACTGGGCCTGCACCAACTGCGCCGCGCGCGCGCCTTTGCCGAACAGCGTGCGGCCATCGCCGCGCGCTTTGACCAGGCGTTCGCCGATTTGCCGCTGCTGCTTCCACCCAAGGCACCGCCCGGCGACCTTCACCCCTGGCACCTCTATGTGATCCGCCTTGCCGACAACGCGCCCATCGGTCGAGACGCGTTCATTGAAGCCCTGTTCCAGCAGGGCATCGGTTGCAGCGTCCACTACATTCCGTTGCACCTGCACCCCTACTGGCGAGACCGATACGCCTTGAGCCCGACTCAGTTCCCCCACAGCCAGCGAGCCTTCGAGCGCATGGTCAGCCTGCCTCTGTACACGCGCATGGGCGAAACCGAGGTCGAGCGGGTCATACAAGCCGTTCGCCAGGTGTTGCAGGCCTGAACTTGGCCACCATTCGTTCATGGTCAAGCGGCTCTTCGACCTCTCGCTCGCAGCCATCTTGCTGGCAGTGCTGTCGGCGCCCATGGGTGTCATCGCGCTGTTCATCCGCCTGGACAGCGCCGGCCCCGCGCTGTACCGGCAGGAACGCGTGGGCCGACACGGTCGCGTCTTTCGCATCCACAAGTTCCGCACCATGCACCAGCGCGCGCAAGAAGACATGCCGCTGACGGCTGATGGCGATGCCCGCATCACCCGCGCCGGTGGCTGGTTGCGCGCCCGGCGGTTGGATGAACTGCCGCAGTTGTTCGATGTGCTGTCGGGCAACATGAGCTTCGTCGGGCCACGCCCCGAAGTGCCGCGCTATGTGGCGCATTACCCGGATGCACTTCGAAGCATCATCTTGTCGGTTCGCCCAGGCATCACCGACCCCGCGGCGCTGGCCCACCGCCATGAAGGCGAAATGCTGGCGCGGGCACCTGACCCCGAGCAGTGCTATGTACAGCAGATGCTGCCCACCAAGCTGCGGCTGCAGGCTGACTACATCGCACAAGCCAACCTGCTCACCGACCTGGCCGTACTGTGGCGCACTGCTGCGGTGGTCTTCACCCGATGAACCCCGGCGCGTTACAAGCTTTGGGGAGCGACAGGCCATGACGCGCCGTGCCTGGATGGTGGTGGAGGCGCTGCTCACGCGGCTGCGCCCCCATCGCCAGGGGCTTAGCCTGTTGATCGACGGCAGCATCATCTGGCTGGCCTGGCAGGCCACGCACTTGTTTCGCATGGGCTTTGACCGCTGGCTCAATGCGCGAGCGCCCTACGACCCCATCGTTGCACTTTCGGTCGTGGCGGCCTACCTCATCATCTTCCGGTCCATGCGCCTGCCGGCCCACCTTTGGCGCTTCACGGGCTTCGTGGACATTCAGCGCCTGGTCATCGCTTGCGTGGCCGCAGGCCTGTTTTGCGGGGTGTTGATTTCACCGGTCCTGCAACTGTCCAAAGTGCCGCGTGCCGTGTTGGCCTTGCATCCCTTGTTCAGCCTGATGGGCGTGTGCCTCGCGCGGTTGCTGTACCGCATGTTCGCAGAACATCTGCAGTCTCGGCTGCACGGTCCAAGCGAACCCCTGCGCCCGACTCTCGTGCTGGGTGCCGGAGAAGCCGCCAAGCGCTTGATCGCGGGCATCCAGGGGCAGGGCTGGCAGGTGCTGGGTTTGCTGGACGACGACCGAGCCAAGGCCGGAGCAAGGGTGGCGGGTGTGCCGGTCTTGGGGCCCATCGGCGGGCTGCGCGACTCGATACTGGCCACAGGCGCCCGCCATCTCATCTTGGCCATGCCCTCGGTGCAGGGAAACGCACGCCGGCGGGTCATCGACCAGGCATCGGCCAGCGGTTTGCCTTTGCTCACCGTGCCTTCGGCACAGGAACTGCGTGAAGGCAGCCGCGCCCATCGCGTGCGCGACATCGAGCCCGACGATGTGTTGGGCCGCGAGCCGGTGGCTTTGGACGAGTCCGGCATCGGTCTGGCCTTGCGCGGCAAGGCGGTGCTCATCAGTGGCGCTGGGGGCAGCATCGGTGCGGAACTCGCCTTGCAGATTGCACGCTTCGAGCCCTCCACGCTGGTGCTGCTCGACCGGTCCGAATTCGGTCTTTACACCACCGATTGGCGGCTGCGGGGGTCGTTCCCGACCTTGCGCATGGTGGCCCTTCTGCGGGATGCGTGTGACGAGGCTGCCATGGTCCAGGTGCTGCGCGACCATGCCGTGCAGGCGGTCTTCCACGCCGCGGCTTACAAGCATGTGCCCTTGGTTGAAGTGGGCAACGCCGCTGAAGCGGTGGTCAACAATGTGGGCTCCACCTGGGCGCTGGGCCGAGCGGCGGCGTTGGCACGCTCTGAACGCTTTGTGCTCATCAGTTCGGACAAGGCCGTCAACCCTACCAATGTGATGGGCGCCACCAAGCGGGCCTCAGAACTGGTGGTGTCGCACCTTGCGGAACAACACCC
>CAMCTE010000169.1 GCA_945878385.1 Azohydromonas lata NBRC 102462
TGGAGCCTGGGTACGGTCCTGCTGCCCTCATCGTTTGCCCTGCCACTGCCACTGCTGGCGCTACCACTGCTGGTGTTCTTCCTGGCGCGCCTGGTGGTCATCCCGCTGCTGTACCTGCGGCGTGTGCGATGCCCACTGTCGGATGTGGTGGGGGCGGCCTGGGCGGGGATGGCACTGTCGCACCGTATTGCCCGGGGTGTGCTGAAAGGTTGGTGGGGGGGGGACAGCGTGTTCCATGTCACGGCCAAGGCACAGGACACCACCATTTCCCAGGCTGCGGGAGTCGACCGCTTGCCCGTTGCCAAGCGCTGGCGCGGGGTGGCGCAGGAGGGCCTGTTGCTGGCGGCCTTGGTGGGGGCGGTGGCCCTGATGGCCGTGTCGTTCCCGCAGTGGTCGGTGGCGCTGGTGTCGTGGTGGGTGATCCTGCTTCTACAGGGGCTGCCGTATCTGGCGGCGTTGACTTGTGCAGCGATGAACCCAAGAGGGAATTGACTACTGTTTATTTATACAGTATCGTCATGTCTCGGAATTGCCGATGCCGATTCAGAGACCGAATTTCGGTATCCGCACCTGCACTGTCAGCACTTGAACTCAGGCCAATCCCATGCAGCCCCACTTCCACACCATCAGCCCGGCATCCATCGAGGTACTCAATGGCAGCCGCCATCCCCTGGTGGCCCAGGCCTGCGCCGTGTCCACTCCCACCACACGGCCCCGCACACCGGCGCCCTGGTCGGCCTCAGACCCCGACCGGTTGGTCGTGCTGAGCTGCCTGGCCAGTTTTCTCGTGATGCCTTTTCTGCTTTGACCTGAGCCAAGCGGGAAGCGGCGCTCCGGGCAGCAGCGCGCGGTTGTCCTTCAGGCGGGTCTGGCTCAAATTTTGAGCCTGTGCGGTGGCATCATGGCTGCAATCGCGTACCCCCCGAAGCCCGTATCCACCCTTGTCTGACCCCCACCCAACCCCACCCATGCCGGACGGAGCCGCGGCCACTGTAGGCCCGGCGGGGCCCTCCGCTGGCCAGTGCCCGAGCGGCCCATCGAAGCGCGCAGGTTTTCAGCCTGGCTTGCTGCTGCTTCAGGCGCAGCGGCTGGAAGACCTGGCCCAAACCGTGATGGCCTGGTGCACGCAATACCCGCCTGCCCCGCTGGAGGAAGAGGTGGTGCTGGTGCCCAGCAACGGCATGGCGGAATGGTTCAAGGCCCATGCCGCCATGGGGCAGGGCATTTTTGCCGGCGCCCGCGTAGAGCTGCCTGCTCGTTGGGCATGGCGCATCTATCAAACGGTGTTGGGCGAACACGCCCACCGCGCGGCCGTGTTCGACAAGACCGTGTTGCCGTGGCACCTGGCAGCGCATTGGCCGGCTTGGGGCCGGCTTCCTTCGGTGCGCACCGAACTCAACGCCGCCGGGCTTTCCACCGAAGACGCGGCGCCGCCTGGGGCATTGGCCTTATGGCGCTGGTGCGCCCACGCAGCAGACCTTTATGACCAATACCAGCTCTACCGACCCGATTGGTTGGATGATTGGTCACAAGGGCTTTCAGGTTTGCGCACACCAGAAGTCGGCGGGCAGACGCTGCAACCGGTGCCGCCGGAACAAGCGTGGCAGGTTGAACTTTGGGCCTGGTTGACCCGTGCGGCCGCCCAACAGGCGCCGGCTGCGAGCCCGGTACGAGAGGCGCATGCCGGCTTGTCCCGCGCGGAAGTTCACCGCACCTGCATCGATGCACTCAAGCAATGCGCTGCGGGCACGGTGGCGGGCCTGCCCGGGCGGGTCACACTGTTTGGCACCACCTCGCTACCGCCGCAGATCCTGGAATTGTTGGACGCCTTGTCTCGGCACGCCGCCGTCATCTTGGCCGTTCCCAACCCCTGCCGAGTGCAATGGATCGACCTCGCACAGGCGCCTCGCGAGGGCAATCCCTTGCTGGCCGCATGGGGCAAGCAGGCCAGAGACTTCCTGACGCAGATCGAAGCATTTGACGATCGGTTGGAACAGGTCGATCAACGCCGCATGGCGCGGGTCGAACGGGAGGATGAACTGCAGACGGCCTCGGCCTTGGAACGCCTGCAGGCGGCCATTCACCGCAACGAACCCTTGTCCGAGACGGCCGCCGCCTGCCGGGCCGACGGTGCATCGCTGGATGACGGCTCCATCCGTATGGTCACGGCTCACACAGCCTTGCGAGAAGTCGAAATCCTGCACGACCACCTCTTGCACGAACTGGCCGCGCCGCAAGCCGCTGCCCGCATCCAGCCGCATGAAGTGATCGTGATGGTGCCCGACCTTTCCACCCACAGCGCGGCCATCAAGGCGGTATTCGGTGCGTTCCCGGAGGGCGATCCGCGCCACATTCCCTGGGGCTTGGCAGACCAGCAGGCCCAGGCCGAACAGGGTTTACTGGAACTGGCGAACTGGCTCTTGTCACTGCCTGTTCAGCGTTGCACGGCCAGCGACTTGCACCGGCTGCTGCAAACGCCTGCACTGTGCGTACGCTGGGGTTTGGACGAAGAAGACTGTCGGCAACTGTCGGATTGGGTGAACGCCAGCGGCATCCGCTGGGGGCTGAGCCCCCTGCACCGTGAGATGCTGGGCCTGGGAGCGGCAGGCGGCTCCATGACCTGGCGCAGTGGGGTCGACCGAATGCTCGCCGGCTACGCCGGTACCGAATCTTTCGTCCTGGCGCCCGACGTCACTACCCGCCTGTCGACTGATGCCTGCGGTGACGCGCCCGTGCCGCTGGACCGCGTGCGCGGACTGGCTGCCCATGCTGCAGGCCAACTGGCCGCACTCTTGCGGCGGCTCGAAGAATGGCTGATCTGGGCCAGTCAGCCGCACGACCCGCAGGCTTGGTCAGCGGCTTTCCGCAAGCTTTGGACTGAACTGCTTGAGCCGGGCAATACCGCTGAAATACGGGAGTCCCAAACGGTGGAGGCTGCCTTCACCAGTTGGCTGCGGGCCACCCAGGCGGCAAGCTTCACCGGCGTGCTGGACCACACGGTGGTGCGTGAAGCCATTACCGCTGAGTGGGGTCAACACCCGCTTGGCAACCGCTTTCGCTCCAACGGTGTCACCTTCTGCACGCTCATGCCCCTGAGGGCCGTGCCCTTTCAAATCGTCTGCCTCTTGGGGATGAACGACGGCCACTATCCCAGGCCCACCACCGTACGCCGCGCAGACCTCATGGCCGATCCCAGCCGGGCCCGACCGGGCGACCGCTCACGGCGCACAGACGACCGCCAATTGATGCTGGATGCGCTGTTGTCGGCGCGCCGGCAGTTGGTCGTCAGTTGGGTGGGCCACCGAGCAAGCGACAACGAGTCCCTGCCACCGTCCGTGCTGGTTGGGCAATTTCGGGATGTGCTGGCCAGCATCTGGAGCGAGTCCTCGGTTCGCGTCATCACCACCCACCACCCGCTGCAGCCCTTCAGCCCAGCGTACTTCCGCGAAGGGCCTCTGCCACCGACGCATGTCCATGAATGGCAACCGGCGAGTGGCGCGAATGATCGCCACATTCACGCCCACCGCGCGTCCAGCGCATCACCTCAGGCCCACATGCCCCCGACCGAACCTGAGGCCATCCTGCGCTGGCTGCGATGCCCGGTGACGGCATTTTGGGAAGACCGCTTGGGCGTGAGGTGGCCTTCAGGCGAAGACTCGGTGGAGGATGCCGAACCTTTGGGCTTTACCGGCTTGACGGCCTGGCAGGCGTGGGACGAGACCATCCGACTCCTGGAATTGGCCGCCAACGCACCGCATTCCAATGCCGCCTGTGCGGCCGAAACTTTGAGGCCTTCGGGGTCTTCTGCCTCTTCTGCCTCTTCTGCCTCGTCTGAGCCCTCTGAGTCTTACAAATGGGCGTGCGCCTGCGCAAGGCGGCTGCAGCGCTTGGAACTGCTGCCCCTGGCAGCACCCGGCCGCTGGCAGGTTCAGCAACTGCTGCACAGCCTGGAATTGCTGCACCGGCGTTTTCATGCGCTGAGGGCCCAGCACCCGAGCGAACCCCTGCAGTTGGTCGCTTCGCATTTTTTGGGTCATTCGCCTGCGCCCAACGACCGCGGGCAGTGGCGGCTGCACCTGCTGATCGAAGCATGGTGGCAACAGGCCTTGCAGGCCGCGCACGGAACGGCAACCACCTTTCACCTGCTGACACCGGACGCGGTCGTCACCGCCTTGCCGATGGACCGCGAGCAGGCCACGGCAGCAGTCGAACAGGTCACCCGGTGCGTGACGGAATGGATGTCCGCATCGGCACCCATGCCCGCCACCTCCCGATTGGTGGCCGCTTTGCAACGCCCGGCCAGTCTGGGGCCGCCGGGCATGGACCGCGTGTCCAAGGGCAACGGTTCCTGGCGCCGCAGCTTTGGCCCAGCCGCGGCTTGGGCTTGGCAGGAAGGAGCCGACGGACGCCCCTGGCAGGAGTGGCACCACGCATCCATGGCGCTGTACGGCCCGTTTTGGCAGTGGTGCGGCAGCCACCTGCGGGTTCAGTTGAACGCGGATGCAACCGAGGCTGAATCGTCATGAGCCAAACGCTGAACCCCATGACGCTGCCCCTTGAAGGTCATCACCTGATTGAGGCCAGCGCCGGAACAGGCAAGACCTGGACCATCGCCTCGCTGTACCTGCGCCTGGTCCTCGGTATCGGCGGCCCTCAGGGGCAAGCGCTCAGGCCGCGGCAAATCCTGGTGCTCACCTTCACCCGTGCGGCCACACAAGAACTGGTGGACCGCATCAGATCCAGGCTGGTTCAGGCCTGGGCTCTGTTTGAAGGAACCGCCCCCCCTGAACAGGAGGCCGACCCCTTCCTGACCGAATTGCTCGCCTCAGTGCCTGAGGGCGCAGCACGGCGGGAAGCCGCCTGGCGCTTGGAACAGGCTGCCACCGGCATGGACGATGCAGCCGTCATGACGATCGATGCCTGGGTGCAGCGGCTGCTCGGTGAACACCTCTTGCCCGCCGGTCAGCCGGGCATCGCACAACTACTGGAGTCCGATGAGGCGTGGATGCTCCAGGCCGTGAGGGACTACTGGCGTCAACAGGTGTACCCGCTGGATACCGATGCCATGCAGGCGGTTGCCGATGTGGTGGCCAGCGCAGACGAGCTGACCGAATGGTTGGCACCAGCCCTCAAAGGCTCCGCAACACCGCCCGCGCCGCCTTCCGACACCCTGCAGGGCTGCTTGGGTGCGGTGGCGCAGCACCGCGCCCAGATTTTGAAGGCACTTCAATCCGATTGGCACCGCCGCGCTGACGACATCGAGGCCTGGTTCGCCGCTTGTCTTCAAGCCAATCCCAAAACATTCAACGGCAATGTGCTGCGCGATGGGCTGGGGACGGTGAAGCGCTGGTGCGATGGCATTCGCGCCTGGTCGCGGGGTCAGTCGGCGTGGCTGGAGGGGGTCAACACGGGCAAGCCCGAAGAGCGCCGCCTTCGCGAACGCCTGACGCCTGAAGGTTTGCTGGGCTTGCACAACAAGGCCAACCGCCCCAGCGACGCCAGCGGTTTGCCGGCCTGGGCTGCGGACTTCGAACGACTGGTGCAGGGGCTGGACGGGTTGCAGCACGCGCACGAAGCCCTGGCCCTGCACGCCCTGGGCTGGGTGGCAGGCCGGTTGCAGCAGGTCAAACAAGAGCGCGCCGCCCACACCTTTGATGACCTGCTCGCGCAGGCGCTGCACGGCCTGACGCAATCGCCTGAAATCGGCGAGCGACTGTGCCGCCAATACCCAGCGGCCATGGTCGACGAATTTCAGGACACCTCGCCAACGCAGCTCCAACTCTTGCATAAGGTGTATCGGCGCGAACACGCTGAGCCGCACGCCCTGCTGCTGATTGGTGACCCCAAG
>CAMCTE010000170.1 GCA_945878385.1 Azohydromonas lata NBRC 102462
TGCTTGCCGTGCGCGGCCGAGGTGGCCTGACCGGCCTTCACGAAAGCGTCCTGCACTTCCTTGGGCAGCTTGTCGTAGAAACCCTTGTTGGCGGCTACGCTGCCGAAGTACATGGCGCCCAGGTCCACGCGGGTCAGGTGCTTGGCCACTTCGTACACGCGGGACGGGCCGATGCCGCTGGCAAAGCTCAGTGCGCCTTGCGTCACGCCGGTCTGGATGTTGGTGTAGTAGGTGGTGAGGGCGCCTTCCACCGGTGTGGCACCGGTGTCGCGCATCCAGTTGGCCGAGGTGCCCGGCGCGTGGATCTTCTTGTTCTGCAGCGCAGCCATGTTGGTGACCGGGAAATTGGCATAGATGTCGTAGCTGTCGGTGATGAGCGACGACAGCGGCACCATGTTCTGCGCCGTCCAGCTGGCCTTGAGCGCCGGGTGGTTGGCGTTGAGCTTGTCGAAGATCTCGATCAACATCTCATGGTTCGTGGTGGCGAACGGCGTGAAGTAGGTGACATTCTGCAAAGGCATGGAAGAGTTCTCCCACACCGTGCCGACCATGCCCACATCCACGATGCCGTCCTTGACCGCAGCGCGCGTTTCATTGAACTTGTAGAGCGTGCCGCCGTAGTTTTCGCGCCAGCGGATCTGGTACTTGTTGCCGCCTTCCTTGAGCAGGCGGTCCACTTCGGGCTGGAACACCTCCTTCATGGCGTAGGCCCAGATGTTGGTGACGGGGTGGCTGGAGCCGATGTTGACGGTGATCGATTGCTGCGCGTAGGCCGCCAGCGAGGTCAGCGTGGTGCCCAGGGCAATCGCCCCGGTCAGCGCGAGTTTCTTGAAGTTCATGTGGTCTCCTTGGGTCTTCGGGCTTGGGATCGGCGCACGGTGCGCCGCACGGGGGATGCCGGAGCGGGTGCGCCGGCGCTGAAAAGGGCTTCGGTGGCCACGAGGTAGGCCCGTACGCGGTCGCGCACCAGGGCTTGATCGTAGGACTGCGGGGCCGGGGCACCGTACACGGCTTGCCCGTAAACCCAGCGCTGCAGGGGGATGTAGAAGAAGCCCCCGTGCAGGCCGGTGAGCAGTTCGAGTTCGCGGCGGCTGGCCTTGCCGCGCAGCGAGGCGCCCCGGTGGCGCCGGGTTTCCCGAATGAGCCGGGGGAATAGGCGTTGTCGAAGCATCTCGAAGAACCGCTCGGTGATGGTTCGGTCGGTCAAACCGGAATACACGAGGATGCGCACGAAATCGCGCGTCAGGGCTTCGTTGATGTAGTCGTCGTAGAAGCGGGTGAGCTTGTCTTCAACGCTGAGTTGTTCGTTGTCCAGCAGTTCGTCCCACCCCGGGTTCCAGCGTTCGACGAACACTTCTTGGTAGACCGCATCGATCAGGGCCTGCTTGGTGGGGTAGTAGTGGTACAGCAGGGCATGGGTGATGCCGATGCTCTTGGCCAGGTCGCGCAGTTGGCCTTCCAGTCCATGCGTGGCGAAGAACTGGATGGCGCCTTCCAAAATCTGCCGAGAGCGTTCGGCCGTGCCCATGCGACGGCGCGCCAGTGGGGCGTTGGCAGCGGCTGGAATGGGGACGAAAACGGGTTCAGGGTTTTTGGGTAGACGCACACTATTTACCCGGAATTCAATAGCTCATAGGATTGTTGACCGCTTGGTAAACAAAATTCACCCGTGGAAACCCGTGACCTCTTGGCGCGGGTTCGGTGGTGGTTGGCCAAGTGAGGTGGCGGGGCGCTCGTGTCCCCGTTCCCGGAATCCCTAACGGATCACAGGAGACGATGCGTGAAAGCTGCGGCCTTCGATTACGTCAAACCCCGCGCCATCGCGGATGTCCTGGAGTTGCTTCGGCAGCACGGGCACGATGCGCGGCTGATCGCCGGGGGGCAGACCCTGGTGGCCACGCTGAACATGCGCCTTTCCGACCCCAAGCTGCTCATCGACATCACCGGTCTGCCGGGCTTGTCTTCCATCGAGCGGCGGGGCGACCGCCTGTACATCGGCGCCTTGGTCACGCACACGGCCGTCGAGCAGTCGGCGCTGGTGGCCGAACTGGCGCCCATGTTGGCCCATGCTGCGCCCCACATCGCCCACCGCGCCATCCGCAATTCCGGCACCTGGGGTGGCTCCATTGCCTACGGCGATCCGGCGGCCGAGTGGCCCTGTTGCCTGGTGGCGCTGGATGGAACCGTGCATGTGCAGGGCCCCGGTGGCCAGCGCCAGATCAAGGCCACGGCCTTCTTCCAGGACCTCTACACCACGGACCTGCAGCCCGACGAAATCGTCATTGGGGCGGATGTGCCCGTGGCCACGACGGCCGATTGGTTTGCATTCGACGAGTTGGCGCGCCGGCACGGCGACTACGCCGTGGCGGGATTGGCGGTGGCGGCCCGCTTTGAGGGCCGCAAGGCCGTTCGCGTGAACCTGGGGTTCTTGGGTATGGGCGTGACGCCCCTGCGGGCCCCGAAGACCGAAAGCCTGCTGGCCGGCAAGGTGCTGGACGCGGCCACCCTTGAACAGGCGGCCGCTTCGCTGAAGGCCGAACTCGACCCACTGCCTGACCTCACCCACAGTGCCGACACCAAGCGCCACTTGGCATCGGTGCTGCTCAGGCGGCTGCTGCAGGCGGCTGATGCCAGCCGAGCGGCGCTCACCATCTGAACTTCATTTGCGGAGCCTTTGAACATGGCGGATCTTCAAACCTTGAGCGTGACCGTCAACGGTCAGTCGCATTGCTGCAGCGTGCAGCCTCGGCAGCATTTGGTGGATTTCGTGCGCAACGACCTGGGCCTCAAGGGCTCTCACCTGGGCTGCGAACATGGCGTGTGCGGCGCCTGCACCGTGGAGGTGGACGGCAAGATTGTTCGCGGCTGCCTGACCCTGGCGGTACAGACCCAAGGTTGCAAGGTGCGCACCATCGAAGGCCTGAGCGAGGACGGCGACGTGCGCGACCTGCAGGATGCTTTCGTGCGCCACAACGCCTTGCAGTGCGGCTTCTGCACGCCCGGCATGGTGATGGCGGCCAAGGAACTGCTGGAGACCAAGCCGAATGCCACGCGGGCCGAGGTGCGCGAGTGGATGAGCGGCAATTACTGCCGCTGCACCGGCTACCACGCCATCGTGGATGCGGTGTGCGATACGCTGGCCCAGCGCGCGCAGAAAGGGGTGACCGCATGAACCAAGTGATTCACCCCGTATTGGGCAGCGAGGTCGAAGACCGACCCATCACCGAGCACGGCGAGAAGCCGCTTCCCCCCGTCACTGAGGACCCACGCTACATCGGCGCCAGCAGCGAGCGGCCGAGTGCGCGCAAGCTGGTGCAGGGGCAGGGCACCTACATCGACGACATCGAACTGCCGCGCATGGCGCATGTGGTGTATTGGCGCAGCCCCTTCGCCCATGCGAAGGTGGTGCGCATCAACGCCGATGAGGCGCGCGGGATGCCCGGCGTGGTCCTGGTGGCCGACGGCACCGACATTGCACGGGTGTGCAAGCCCTGGGTGGCCACGCTGGCCCACCTGGCCGGCATGAAAAGCGCACCGCAGTACCCCATGGCCATCGACCGCGTCTGCTGGCAGGGTGAGCCCGTGGTGGCGGTGGTGGCGGAAACCCGTGAGCAGGCCGAAGACGCGCTGCAGCTGGTGGATGTTGAGTTTGAGGAACTGCCACCGGTGGTGGACATGGAAACCGCGCTGGACCCTTCCACGCCGCTGATTCACGCCGAACTGGGTGACAACCTGTGCTTCACCCGCAGCCTGAACGTGGGCAATGTGGACGAGGCCTTCGCCGGCGCCGACGCCGTGGTGGGCACCACCTTCCACTTCGGGCGGCACACCGGCGTGACGCTGGAGCCGCGCTGCCAGATTGCGCACTGGCACCCGGCCGAGCAGAAGCTCACCGTGTACCACTCGTTCCAGGCCCCGCACATGATGCAGGACCTGTATTCGCGGCAATTCGACATCCCCGAGAGCGATATTCGCGTCATCTGCAAGGAGGTGGGCGGCTCCTTCGGCATCAAGGTGCACGCCTACCCGGACGATTTCGCCACGGTGGCCTTGTCCATGATGTGTCGCCGGCCGGTGAAGTTTGTGGCCGACCGGCTGGAGAGTTTCACCAGCGACATCCATGCTCGCCACCACCGTGTGACCGCCCGCATCGGCGTGAAGAAGAGCGGTGAGATCGTCGGCTTCGAGATGGATGACCTGACCGGCATTGGCCCGTACTCGATGTTTCCGCGCACCAGCGCCATCGAAGGCAATCAGGTGGTGAACCTGGTGGGCGGGCCTTACAAGCACCAGCATTACCGCGCCAAGTTGAATGTGGTGTTCCAGAACAAGACCCCCACCTGCCAATACCGTGGCGTGGGCCACCCGATTGCCTGTGCGGTGACCGAAGGCTTGGTGGACCTGGCCGCGCGTGCCATCGGTATGGACGCGCTGGACATCCGCAAGAAGAATGTGATTCCCGACAACGCCTACCCGGCCACCGGTGCCAGCGGCATCAAGCTGGAAGTGCTGTCGCACGAGGCCTGCCTGCGCAAGATAGAAGAGCTGATGGACTACCCCACGCTCAAGTCGGAGATCGAAGCCTTGCGCCAGCAAGGTATCTACCGCGGCATTGGCTTTGCGGCATTGATTGAGTTGACCAACCCGAGTGCGGCCTTTTATGGCGTGGGTGGTGCGCGTATTGCGTCGCAGGACGGGTGCGTCATTCGCCTGGACCCCTCGGGTGCGGTGAGCGTGAGCGTGAGCGTGGGCGAGCAGGGCCAGGGCAACGACGGCATCTACCGTCAGATTGCAGCCGATGCAGTGGGCGTGGACCTGGAGAAGGTGCGCCTGGTGATGAGCGACACGGATGTGACGCCCTATGGTGGCGGCACCTGGGCTTCGCGTGGTGCAGGCGTGGGCGGCGAAGCCGTGCTGCTGGCCGGCCAAGCCTTGCGCGCCAACCTGCTGAAAGTGGCTGCAGTGATCTTGAAGCGCGAGGCTTCTGAGCTGCTGGTGCGCCGCGGGGCGGTGGTGGACGCGCAGACGATGCAACCGGTGCTGGACTTGGCCGAATTGGGGCGGATTGCCTACTTCCGTTCGGACACGCTGCCTGCGGATTTCACGCCGGAATTGATGGTGACGCGCCACTACGCGCAGCGCGACTATCCCTTCATCTTCACCAACGGGGTGCAGGCCTCTTATGTGGAGGTGGACCCGGATACCGGCTTTGTGAAGCTGCTCAAGCACTGGGCGGTGGAGGACTGCGGCCGCGTGATCAACCCGAAGCTGGTGGACGAGCAGATTCGCGGTGCGATTGTTCAGGGTATTGGTGGCGCGATGTTCGAGGAGTGCCTGTATGACGAGAACGGGCGCCTGTTGAACGGGTCGATGGCGGACTACCTGGTGCCGATGGCCGGTGAGATGCCCGACATTGAGGTGGCGCATGTGCAGACACCCACACGGTCTTCGCAGCTGGGGGCCAAGGGGGCGGGTGAGGCTGGAACCGCTGGGGCGCCTGCGGCCGTCATGAACGCGATCAATGATGCCTTGGCGCCTTTGAAGGCGGAGGTTTGGAGCCAGCCGATTACGCCGGAGAAGGTGTTGAGGGCGTTGGGGAAGGTGAACTGACCGGGCGCTGCTGAAAGGCCCGTTGCGGGCTGTCGATGTTGCTGAACTGCCTGCAAAGGGCGAGCGACGCCGCGCGGGTGGGGACCATTCCGCTGGGGGCTGCCTCCGTCTCGGCGAGCCCGCCCAACGGCGGTCTCCCATCGGTTCCCGGGCTGACTGTCCGGCAAGGGTAGGCCCCCCACGACACGGCAGCGCTC
>CAMCTE010000171.1 GCA_945878385.1 Azohydromonas lata NBRC 102462
CCAAAATCTTTTCCAACACAATCTTGGACAGGCCTGTGTCTCGCGCATGTCGGTCGTGTTCAGCCTGCGTGTGAACCATCACATCCACCACGCTGCCAGGCAGGGCGAAGCCGGCCACGCCCATCACCTCGTTGACTTTGACGGTCAGCGCCCGTTTGCCCGGCGTGATGGCGGCCGACAAGCCTCCGCGTGAACCCAGCGCCGCCAACTTGGCCTCCAGCACCGGTTCGTTCTTCATCAAGGGGGTGCGCGGCACGCGCCCCACCAGCGCGCCGGCATCGGCCACCGCGCCTGCGGGCCGGGCGTTGGGCGGCCACGCCACGGTGCTCAGCATGGAGGCTTCCAGTGGCGTGCCCAGTGGGATGTCGGCACCCGCCACCACCAGCGGCAAATGGTCGGCGGTCTGGGCGCGCAGCCACTGCGCGGCCAGCACCAGCGAGACCAGGCCTGCAACCCCCGCCAGTGCCAACAGGGTGAAGGGCCGCCCCATGCGCATGAACGGGGGTGCGAAGGCTGATGCGGCGGGTGTTCGGGCGTAGCTGCGGTTTTGCATAGGGCCTCGGATGGTGGGTGCGGCGAGGTGCCGCGCGGTAGGGGTGCGCTGTGGCGGTGGCCAAGCGAAGGGGTTTCAGCGTCTGCGGGGTCGGGATGGCGCTCAGCCGGTTGAAGGTGGCACCGCCAGGGTGCCCATCAGAACCAGTTCCCCGCCGGCGATCGCCAGTGCATAGGGCATGGGGTTGGGCCGTTGCGTGACCTTCCAGTACAAGGCCAGTACCCCGCCGGCCATGGCCGTCCACAGCAGCAGGGCGGGCACCAGCGCAGGGCCTGAATGCGCCGCCAGCACGGTCAGCCACTTCGCATCGCCTGCGCCCCAAAGGCCCAGCCGCCACAGGCTGCCGGCAGCCAACAACATCAGCACCGCGGCAAGTGCACCTGCGGCCACGCCAGGCGTGCCGGCCTGTGTCCAGGCGGCCGGGTGCAGCCCCTGGGGCAGCAACGCCTGCTGCACAAGTGCACTGAGGGCGCCCAGCATCACCAGGCGGTTGGGAATGCGGCGTTGCTTCAAGTCTGTTGCGGCGGCAAAGGCCAGCAGCCCACACAGCGCGGCCAGGGCCAAGCCGCCGGGCCAGGTGAATGCGGCATCGCTCAGGTGTTGGGGCGTTTCGTTCGCTTGCATCTCAGGCGGGCCAGCCGGCCCAAGGGTGTTGGGGTTGAAAAGGCCTGTTGCCGCGTTCGTATGAGCTTGCTGGGCAACAGGCCGAAGTTGGGGCCCATCTCACTCCACGCCGCCGGTGCGGCCCTGTGGAATTCGTTGGGCCCGCTGTCACCAAAGGGCGGTGATCACCGCTTGGAAGACGCCATCCAGGGTGGTGCCCACCGTCGTGACGCTGCCGGCGATGACGACGGCGATCAGCGAGGCCATCAGGCCGTACTCGATGGCCGAGGCGCCGTCTTCCTCTTTCCAGAATTTCGTCAGCAAGTTCTTGAACATGTTTTCTCCCAGTTGGGTTTGAGTTGAGTGAACCTGGCCGCGAAGGCTGAACTGAAACCGAGGGGCACTCGCAGGTGGGGTGCACCTCGCGGGGCTTCGGCCCCTGCTCGGGGTCCTTCGCGACCAGGAAGCCAGTGTGTGAAAACGGGCTCACTTGTCCTAGCGGCGATGGGGCGTTACTTGGTGCAACTCAATGTGTGCTGGCGTGTGCTTGACGGGCGTCAAATGCAGGGCCAGCAGGACGCCGGCGCTGCGCATCGTGGTCGCGGGGCAGTGGTGCCCGGCGGCAGGCGGTCAGGGGCGCGTGGCGCGCTCGAGTTCGGTCAGCCAGTGCAGGGCGTGCGTGCGGTTGTCCCCGCACATTTCCTTGCTGGCTTGCAGCCCGCCGCAGAAGGCCGGCCGTTCAGGTCGGCCGAACAGCGCGCAGCGCAGGTCCTGCGTGAGTTGCACGCAGGGCACGCCGGCGGGTTTGCCGTGCGGCATGCCCGGCAGGGCTTGGGTGATGGAAGGTGCGATGCAACAGGCTGCACATCCGCTTCGGCACTGCATGCCCGCATTGTGTGAGGTGGCGCGCCGAATCAGGCCCCCGTCGAAGGGCGTGCCGCCTAAAATTGCAGCAACTGCGCTTGGCGCCGGCGCGCGCCCCTACTCCCGTGCTTCACCCCCAACACTATGATGTGATCGTGGTCGGCGGCGGCCATGCCGGCACCGAGGCCGCTCTGGCCGCGGCCCGCATGGGTTGCCGCACGCTGCTGCTCACCCACAACATCGAAACCTTGGGGCAGATGAGCTGCAACCCCTCCATCGGGGGTATCGGCAAGGGCCACCTTGTCAAGGAGGTGGATGCGCTGGGTGGCGCCATGGCGGCAGCCACGGACGAAGCCGGCATCCAGTTCCGCATCCTCAACGCCAGCAAGGGCCCAGCCGTGCGCGCCACCCGCGCCCAGGCTGACCGGGTGCTGTACCGCGCTGCCATTCGGCAGCGGCTGGAGAACCAAGCCAACCTCGACATTTTCCAGCAGGCGGTAGACGACCTGATGCTCGAAGGTGACCGCGTGGTGGGGGCTATAACGCAAGTGGGCATTCGCTTCGCTGCGCGTGCAGTCGTGCTGACGGCGGGTACTTTCCTGGACGGCCGCATCCATGTTGGCCTTGAAAACCACAGCGCCGGGCGCGCGGGTGACCCACCTGCGGTCCGCTTGTCTTCCAGGCTCAAGGAGCTGAAATTGCCGCAAGGCCGGCTGAAAACCGGTACGCCGCCGCGCCTGGACGGCCGCACCATCGACTTCAGCCGCTGCGCCCTGCAACCCGGCGACGGCATGCCGGGCCCCCATGGGGAGGCTCCCAGCACCCCCATGCCGGTGTTCAGTTTCCTGGGCAATCCCGAACAGCACCCCCAGCAGATGCCCTGCTGGATCACCCACACCAACGAGCGCACCCACGCCATCATCCGTTCCGGTTTCGATCGCAGCCCGATGTTCACCGGGGTGATCGAAGGCGTGGGGCCTCGCTACTGCCCCAGCATTGAAGACAAGGTCAACCGCTTCGCCGACAAAGACAGCCACCAGATCTTTCTCGAACCTGAGGGCCTGACTACCCACGAGTTCTACCCGAACGGCATCTCCACTTCGCTGCCTTTCGACATCCAGTTGGCGGCCGTACATTCAATCCCGGGGTTGGAACAGGCGCATATCGTGCGTGCCGGGTACGCCATCGAGTACGACTACTACGACCCGCGCTCGCTCAAGACCAGTTTTGAATCCAAGGCGATTGCCGGCCTGTTCCTGGCTGGCCAGATCAACGGCACCACCGGCTATGAAGAAGCCGCTGCACAGGGCCTTTATGCGGGCATCAATGCAGCCCTGCAGACCCAGGGTCGTGGTGCCATGACCCTGCGGCGCGACCAAGCCTACCTCGGCGTGTTGGTGGACGACCTCATCACCAAGGGTGTTACGGAGCCCTATCGGATGTTCACCAGTCGCGCAGAGTTTCGGCTTCAACTGCGTGAAGACAATGCGGACGCGCGGCTCACCGATTTGGGGCGCAGCTTGGGCTTGGTGGACGACGCCCGATGGGATGCCTTCAATCTCAAGCGCGATGCTGTTTCACGTGAAACAGAACGCTTGAGGTCCACCTGGGTGCACCCGGGAATCCTGCAGGCAGACGCAGCCGAGCGGATGCTGGGGAAGGCGCTGGAGCGGGAATACAGCCTGGTCGACCTGTTGCGCCGCCCGGCAGTGGGTTACGACACGGTGGCTGAAGTGGCGGCTTGGGCCCGGCCCGATGCCGGTGTTTCACGTGAAACGCTGCGACGGGAATTGGGCGTTGCACTTGCCGATGCCGTGGTGGAGCAGGTGGAAATCGCCACCAAGTACGCTGGCTACATCGACAAGCAGGTTGAAGAAGTGGCACGAGCGGCGCACTACGAGCATCTGCAACTGCCAGAGGCCTTCGACTACAACGAGGTGGCGGCCTTGAGCTTCGAGGTTCGGCAAAAGCTCAGCCGGCACCGGCCGGAGACTCTGGGCCAGGCGTCTCGCATCTCCGGCATTACGCCCGCGGCCATTTCGTTGTTGCTCGTGCACCTGAAAAAGGGCCGATTCAAAGGCTTTGAGGGCCGCAGCGATACGAATGGCTTGGGTGCAGCACCTGCTGCCGTGGCGCCTGTGCAGGCCGTCGCGGCAGCCGTCACTGGTTCACCTACCCAGGACGCTGCTTGAATTCCACCCCCGCCCGCCAGGCATTGCCCGGCGCTCTGCAGGCCTTGGGTCTGGACTTGTCGCCGCAGGCCTGCGTACAGCTCCTGGCGCACCTGGACCTGATCGCCAAGTGGAGCCGTGTCTACAACCTCACGGCCGTGCGTGACCCGGCGGAAATGTTCACCCATCATTTGCTCGATAGCCTGGCGGCCGTCAGCCCCTTGGTTCGGCATCTGCATGGCGTGGCCGCTTTGGCGCCGCCGCAAGCTGAGCCCTCCTCTGAACTACCCGTGCGGCGCGGCTTCCATGTCCTGGATGTTGGTGCCGGTGCCGGCCTTCCCGGGGTGAGCCTGGCCATCGCCCTGCCGGATGTGATCGCCCATGCGCCTGCAAAGGTGACGGCTTCATTTGCTGTTCAGGTCACCTGTGTGGACGCGGTGGCCAAGAAGGCCGGATTCATCCGCCAGGTGGCGGCCGAGCTGGCCTTGAAAAATCTCCAGGCTCTGCACGGCCGCATCGAATCCTTGGAGTTGTCGCCAGTCGATGTGATCACATGCAGGGCGTTCGCCAGCCTGGCCGATATCGTGCAACTTACCGGGCGGCACCTGGCCTCTGGTGGGGTGTGGATGGCCCTCAAGGGGGTGGTGCCGCACGATGAGATCCAAGCCCTACCTGATCATATAGAGGTGTTTCACGTGGAACCCTTGCAGGTTCCGCACCTGGATGCCCAGCGCTGCCTCGTTTGGATGCGGCGCCGCGAAGAGTTCTGAGACCCCACGCCATGCCCAACATCCACTTGCCTGCCGTACTGCAACACAGCAAGCCGCGTCCTCAGGGCGCCGACGCCGGCGATACTGGTTGGCCGGCTGCCGGTTGCGCTGCCCGGCAGCTGTGGATGCAGGCTGCCTCCTGGGCACTGGCCCTGTGGTGGTGCGGCCTGGGTATGACCGCCAACGCCAACGCCCAGGCCCAGGCCCAGGCCCAACCCAATAGGCCAGCCGCGGAGGCTTCGCCCTTGCAGGCCCTCCCGGCCTTGGCCGTGGCCCCCTACATGGGCCGCTGGTACCAAGTGGCCTACTACCCGAACTTCTTCCAGCGACAGTGCGTGTCCGACACCTCGGCCACCTATCGCGACTTGGGCGACGGGACGGTGGAGGTGCTGAACCGTTGCCGCACTTCATCCGGTGCCTTCGACCAAGTGGTGGGTTCCGCCCGCCCCGTGGCCGGTGCATCGACCATTGAGGCCGGTGTCTTGCAGCCGGCCCGGTTGGAGGTCAGCTTCCTGCCGCGCTGGTTGCGGTGGACCGGTGTGGGCTGGGGCGCCTATTGGGTGGTGGACCGCCCTGAGCATGGGCGGTACGCCATCGTCAGCGAAGGCCGGCGCGAATACCTGTGGGTCTTGTCGCGAACAGCAGCATTGAGCGCCGAAGATCGCCAGACGGTTCGTGCCCGCTTGCTGGCGCTGGGCTTTGACCTGGAGCGTCTGAAAGACCATCCGCAGGAAGATGCGCGGTCGGCACCTGCCCGCTGAAAATTCTTGATTTTCCGCGCCACTGGCGCAGGATTTGAGCCCTTGATGTGCGACAAGAACTGTATA